>NZ_JBDNJQ010000008.1:0-110345 GCF_051172895.1 Nostoc sp. CALU 1950
AGCACAGACGCGATGAATCGCGTCTGTGCTGGAGGTGGAGACACAATGAATCGCGTCTCCACCTGGATATGCGATCGCCTACTCCCAGCTTTACAAAAAACCCACGAAGAAATAACCCACTTATTACACGGACTAGATGGCGGTTACGTCCCCAGCGCTCCATCTGGCGCACCCACACGCGGACGCCCAGAAGTCCTACCAACTGGGAGAAACTTTTATTCTGTAGATATTCGCGCCATTCCCACAGAAACAGCTTGGGATATCGGTAGAAAAGCCGCTGAAACCCTCGTAGAATATTACACTCAAGAACATGGTGAATATCCCAAAACACTAGGTTTATCATTGTGGGGAACAGCCACCATGAGAACAGGCGGTGATGATATAGCCGAAGCCTTGGCTTTACTCGGAGTCCAACCTGTATGGGATGGTGCGGCGCGGCGAGTAGTGGATTTTGAAATTTTGCCCCTAGCTATTTTGGGGCGTCCCCGTGTGGATGTCACCTTGCGAATTTCGGGATTCTTCCGGGATGCTTTTCCCAACTTAATTGACTTATTCGATCAAGCAGTATCAGCAGTAGCAGACTTAGATGAACCGCCAGAACAAAATCCTCTAGCCGATGCAGTTCGTCAAGAAACTGATTTGTGGACAAGCCAAGGATTAACTTTAGAACAAGCTGCGGTGCGATCGCGCTATCGCATTTTTGGTTCTCGTCCAGGTGCTTACGGCGCCGGACTCCAAGGTTTAATCGAATCGCAAAATTGGACAGATGACGAAGATTTAGCCCGCGCCTACATTAACTGGAGTTCTTACGCTTATTCTTCAGGAAGCGGTGCAGGGGAGCAGGGGAGCAGAGGGGGAGAAATTCTTCCTAACTCCCAATCCCCAATGCCCAATGCCCCATGCCCAATGCCCAATACCGAAGCCTTCAAGCAACGCTTGGCGCAAATGCAAGTTGTGCTGCACAATCAAGATAACCGTGAACACGACCTACTCGATTCTGATGATTATTACCAATTTCAGGGTGGCTTAACCGCAGCGGTGCGTTCTCTACAGGGAAAAAACCCCCAAACTTATTTTGGTGATAATTCCATACCCGCCCAACCACGCGTCCGCCAACTGAAAGAAGAAATTGCACGAGTGTATCGTTCTCGTGTAGTTAATCCCAAGTGGATTGCGGGAGTTATGCGCCACGGATACAAAGGTGCTTTTGAAATGGCGGCGACGGTAGATTTTTTATTCGCTTATGATGCAACAGCCAAATGTGTCGAAGATTATATGTATCAAGGCATAGTAGAGGCTTACTTGCTCGACCCAGTTGTGTCAGAATTTATTCAGCAAAAGAACCCTTACGCTCTGCGTGATATTGCTGAAAAATTATTAGAAGCACACAAGCGCAATTTGTGGGAGGATGTAAATATAGGAACATTAGAAGCTTTGAGGAACCTAGTACATCAAGCTGAAGCAGTTATCGAAGAAAAATCAATGGTGTAGGAAACAAATATGGAAAATCTTGCGTATTTGCACCTAGCTTTCGCCTACGAAGACAGCACACCCAGTGAATTGGTATCCCTCAGTTCTTTGTTTAACAAAGCAGCTGCGCCAGACTGGAAACGGCTTTCTGGTAGGGCTTGGAAGTATATGTTGCCCCTTGCTCTGTCCTTGTCAATTCTTGGCGCTGTGAGCAGTGTCATAGCTTTGGAAAAAGGCGATCAAGGCCCTTCTGTCAGAAATCTCCAACAAAAGTTAAAAACAGCAGGTTTTTACCAAGCTTCTGTTACCCAAGTATATGACGTATCCACACAAGAAGCTGTGCGGCGATTCCAAAAGGCTGCTGGTTTACCAGTGGACGGCATTGTTGGAGCAAGCACCCTGCGAAAATTAGAAAGTTGGCAAGCCAAAAAGCCCAGTACTACGACTACACAAGCGAAAAAAGCTACTGTTGTAAGTACACAAGCCAAAAAGCCTAGCACTACTAGTTCAGCAACTAGCCAGCGCCGTAATTCCAACTACCTTTCTAAAGGGGATGAAGGTGAAAATGTCAGGGTTTTACAAGAACGCTTAAGAGTCGCGGGCTTTTATTACGGGAACGCCACAGGAATATTTGGCCCAATTACCGAAGAAGCTGTCAAGCGGTTCCAAGATGCTTATAAATTGAGCGTTGACGGTGTTGTTGGCCCAGCAACATTAGGTAAATTGCCCGGAGTTGGCATTGGTAGTGGAGAAGAGGCTCCCAAAAAGGTAGTCAATCGAGATAAACTTCGTGTAGGCGATCGCGGTGAGCCAGTTAGAATTGTTCAAGAACAATTGATCCAGGCAGGATATTTAGAGGGAGAGCCAAATGGCTACTATGGCCCCTACACTGCCGATGCTGTAAGAAGATTCCAAGCCGCTAATTACTTGGCAGCAAGTGGCGTTGCTGGCCCAACTACTCGAGCTAAGTTATATAGCTCAGTTAATACTGCTAGCAAAAGCGAATTTAATACCCTAGAAATCCAAACGCGTCTACGGGAGCGGGGTTTTTATAAAGGTAAGCTGAACGGTGTGATGGCAGATGACACCAAAAAAGCGATTAAACAAGCCCAGGAGTTTTACGGCATCAGTCTCAAGGATCTTAAGAGCGGACGCTTTTAACATCCGCTTTGGCGTTGTTAGTATCACTTACCAACTGGTTGCTTACCTCCAGTAACAGCAAATTAAAAACTGCTCAAAATTCCATTTATTTGGTTAATTTGAGTAGTTTCGTTTTTTATCCACCCAAGTGCTAAAGCGGCATCAGCGCCCGTTGGCACTTGGGACATACTGCATGGATGGTCATTTGACAGTCCAGCAGATGGAAACCTTCTTTTTGAGCAGTTTTCGACCCAATTTTTAAAATTGAGTCATTTTTAAACTCAATAGTTGAGTTGCATCTAACACAAATTAAGTGATGGTGGTGATGGGGATAAGGCTGGTTGATTTCATAATGCTTATGTCCCTCGCCCAGTTCTAGTTCCCGCAAAATTCCCATTCTTGCCATCAACTTCAAAGTCCGATAGATAGTTGATAGACTGATCCCTTCACCATCAGTTTCTAGCCGATGATAAAGATCCTCCGCACTCAGATGTTCACCTTGCGGAAGTTCTTGAAAAATGTGTAAAATTGTTTCGCGCTGGGGAGTTAATCGCCAGCCTCGTTCGTTCAGTTCTGCCTTGAGTGAAGTAGTTGTGTAGACAGTCATACTAATATTTCTCAACAAAGCTCGTTAATTGAGAATATAACAAATCTTGGGAGCAATTTGCAACAATCATTGCCTATTGAGAATTTATGTTAAATATTTAAGAACAATTCATCAAATCTTGATCAAAATTAAAGTAATAAGCTGTAATACATTTAATTTGCATACAGCTAATAGTTAGGATACTTGTAACGATTGCATCCCTTGACTTTGAATTTTGAACGAGTGAATTTTAAATTGCTTATTTGATCCCCACCTTCGATATATCTAAGCAAAGTTCTGGGGAAATTTTTGTACCATTAAATGAAAATTATTTGCTACAAGTCTCTAAAAGGCTTTTAACCTGGGGATCGAGTCAGTCTTTTGTCCCTAGTCATTTGTCAAGTGCAGTTTTCTAATGACAAATGACCCTGCGGGTGACGCTCCTACGTCGCTAACGCTACGCTAACGCCAGTGCGGTCTTGGGGGTTTGCCCCATGACCGCACTGGCTCACTAATGACAAATGACTCTTGATCATTGCCTAACTTAGAGACTCCAAATAGTCGCGGATGAGGTTGCGGCGTTTGGGTTGGCGTAGCTTTTGCAAAGCCTTGGATTCTATTTGGCGGACTCGTTCGCGGGATAAATCGAGAGCGCGGCCAATTTCTGCTAAAGAGTAAGGATGACCATCTGCCAAACCAAACCGCATCAAGATGACATCGCGCTCCCGGCTAGTCAAATCTGACAGAAGATGATGCAAATCTCTTTGTAAAGATTCTCGCATTAACATCTCTT
Source organism: Nostoc sp. CALU 1950 (assembly GCF_051172895.1). Lineage (NCBI taxonomy): Bacteria > Bacillati > Cyanobacteriota > Cyanophyceae > Nostocales > Nostocaceae > Nostoc > Nostoc sp. CALU 1950. Next base: position 3,990 of record NZ_JBDNJQ010000008.1, read on the forward strand.
CTGGGGTTACACTATCAGTTTCGAGTAATTCACCTAACTCAGTGTCTTTATCTTTCCCTACCTTGGTTTCCAAAGAAACGGAGCGAGGAACCCGCAACAAAACTTCTCGGACTTGGGTCGGTGTCATTTCTAACTCAGTTGCTAAATCCTCTAGAGTCGGAGTCCGACCTTTTTCCTGAGCAATTTTGCGTTGAGCCTTTTTGATTTTGTTTAACTTTTCGGTGATGTGAACCGGTAGACGGATCGTGCGACTAGAAGTAGCGATCGCCCGTGTAATTCCCTGACGAATCCACCAGTAGGCATAAGTACTGAAGCGATAACCCTTAGTTGGGTCAAATTTTTCTACAGCCCGCTCCAAACCTAATGTACCTTCTTGGACTAAATCCAACAATTCCAAACCACGATTTTGATACTTCTTAGCAACAGACACAACTAAGCGAAGATTCGCCTTAATCATGTGTTCTTTTGCTTGGAGTCCTTGGGACTGAACTTGCTCCAACTCTTCTACTGTCAACTTGGCGATTTCAGCCCAGCGACGTTTGCCATTTGCCAAAGTCGGCCTAAGATCGGCTAAAACTATATCAGCAGTAGCAGCCCATCTTTCCAAAGACGGTCGATGTCCCAGTTCCGAAGTAAGACGTTCTTGAACTTCAATTAACCGGAGATAGGGCGTAATCACTTCATCCCCTTCCTTGGCGGCTTTAGCAAGCACTATCCGCATCCGCAAGTAGCGTTGGACTTTTTGAGCTTCTGAAACCTCTTCATCCCGCCCTAACAAGCGAACCCGACCAATTTCTTGAAGATACAGACGTACTAGGTCTGTACTCCGGCGGTTAGTGTTAGCAGCAAAGTTAGCGTTGTCAACAGAAGCAATTTCTAGCTCCTGTAAATCATCTACCGATAACTCACTGTCATCAACCGTGAGATCCGAGTCCAAAGCCTGGCGGGACTTTTTGGTGTTGTAGGGGGCATCTGCATAAAAAGATGTTGCTGGCATAAAGATCGTCTCAATGGCTCCAGGTAACAATAGATTACGGTCAGCTTAGATTACGGTCAGCTATTCAACTGTTGCTATTGTTCCCGTGATTTACGATGAACTAACATGGTTGAAGGTTCCATTACAATTTTTTTAGAAATTAACTGTAAGGGTTTTATTGGATACAGTATTACTGAACTTAATCGGCTGCTAAACTTTTGATTGAACCAATAGCTATTTAAATCCATAGCTAGGCTTTCAATATTTCAACTACTTAGTTAATATTTTAACCACCAGGGTTTTAAACAGTAACTTTTGCAACACAGTATAAACATCCTTCAGTGAATGTCATCTTTATAATTGGCATAGTCACATTTACATGGTGACTAAAGTAATATCCTGACGATTTACTAATTTTTTCTAAGGATTATTCAGGTATAAGTAGAACTAATAGATATCAGGTAAGTGATTAGTATTAACGGCAAAATTCTATCTACACGGAGATAGAAAACGTAGATAAATTATCAAATCCTCTCTCCGTGTTCCAGCGTCCTCTCAGATGTCAGCCTTCTTCTGCTAATTTCAATTTGACAGACTACATAGTTAGTAATCTGTCAAGCTAACAAAAGCCTGGTATGTAGTAAGCACTGAAGTGCTTAACACAAGGACTAAAGTCCTTACTACAAAGTTATTTACACATCGATAAATTGCTAGTAGTTGTACTCTGGCTTGATATCTCGCAACATCAGTTCATCAAGTGCTTGTCCGGGTGTGATTTCGCCTTGAAGTAACCGATAAACTTGCTCGGTAATTGGGACTGCTATGTTTTGTTGCTTGGCTCGTTGCATTAAAACCCGGCAAGTGTTTACTCCTTCAGCAGTTCCTTGTAAATTTGCGAGAATTTCTGTAAGTGACTTACCACCGGCTAACTGATAGCCAACTTGGTAATTGCGACTTAAGGGACTATTGCACGTTGCTAACAGATCCCCTAGACCCGATAAACCATAAAAAGTTTCCGTCTTTGCGCCCCAATTGTTGCCGATGCGAACCATTTCTGTAAGTCCACGGGTGACTAAAGCAGCTTTGGCATTTGTTCCCAGTTGTAAACCATCGCACACACCGGCTGCGATCGCAATCACATTTTTCAGTGTTCCCCCTAATTCCACCCCCAAGGGGTCGGGATTGGTATATACCCGGAAACGATGAGAAGAAAATACTAATTGCACTACTTCCGCAGCCGTGGGAATATTACTGGCTACCACCGTGGCTGCTGGTAATTCCATTTGAATTTCTTTCGATAAATTAGGCCCAGACAAAACAACTACTGCATGGTTAGGGAATATTGTTTGCCAAATTTGTGACGGCGTGCAGGTGGTTTCGGGGTCTAAGCCTTTCGTCGCCGTCACAAAAATTGCCTCTGGAGAAAGGGGGAAAGACTGGACTTGGGAAGCAACATCCCTCACACCAATCATCGAGATAGCGGACAGGATTATTTGGACATCTTTTAAAACTGCTTCTAGAGTTTGGGAACCTTGACGCGACCACACGCGCACCTGATGACCATTTGCGGCGGCGAGATTTGCTAGAGATGCACCCCAAGCACCCGCACCAAGAATTGCTACAGTTTTTGGATTAGTCATTAATCAAAAGTCTCCCCATCCTCTTAGCTCACCAATCTAAAATCTAAAATCTAAAATCTAAAATTGGCTGCGGGGATAACGTTCCATTAATTCCCTGACTTGTTCAGCATGATATGAACTTCTTGTCAATGGTGAAGAGACAACTTGTAAAAATCCGATTTCTTCGCCGAATGCCTTCCAAGCCGCAAATTGTTCTGGGTTGACAAATTCGTTTACTTGCAAGTGTTTTTGACTGGGTTGGAGATATTGCCCAATTGTCAAAATGTCGCAATCGACAGTTCGCAAGTCTTGCATGACTTGACGGATTTCGGCATCAGTTTCACCGAGTCCAACCATGATCCCGGATTTAGTGTATGTGCTAGGAGAAAATTGGCGAGTGCGCTGCAATAATTCTAATGTGCGATCGTAGTTTCCTTGGGGACGCACCCGGCGATATAGGCGTGGAACAGTTTCCGTATTGTGGTTTAATACTTCTGGCGCAGCTTGTAGAATCAACTCTAGAGCATTCCAATTACCGCACAAGTCAGGAATTAGCACCTCAATTGTCGTGTTGGGTGAAACAGAGCGAACTGCATCAATACACGCCATAAACTGAGATGCACCACCATCAAGCAAATCATCTCGGTTTACAGAAGTGATTACTACATGATTAAGGTTCATGCGGCGAACAGCTTCCGCCAGTCGTGTAGGTTCTGTGGGGTCTAGTGGTTTAGGTTTTTTCTCAAAATCAATATCGCAGTAGGGACAAGCGCGTGTACAAGCCGGGCCCATAATCAAAAACGTGGCAGTCCCAGCGTTGAAGCATTCACCAATATTCGGACAGGACGCTTCCTCACAAACTGTATTGAGGGCTAAATCCCGCAAAATTTCTTTAACGTTACCGATGCGCTCACGCCCAGGTGCTTTCACCCGCAACCAGTCTGGTTTTACAGTCACAATCCGCTTTTACCATTAGAGTTATACAAATTCAATCGTAGCAAGCAAAGCCTTGGATGAAGTGATCATATATATATAGATATAGATGTAATTCTGCTATTTGCCGCAGGTTGTGATATTGTTAATCTACAATGCCATTTTTATGACGGGATGTGGCGCAGCTTGGTAGCGCACTTCGTTCGGGACGAAGGGGCCGCTGGTTCGAATCCAGTCATCCCGATTTTTTGAAAGTACAGTACCTTGAATTATGGATAGCGCCGTAATTTCTGGTCTAAGGCACTTTAAAATTTAAATATTTTAACATAATTATAAATACTCCCCCTTATTTACTTATTTTTCTCTTTTGACAAATTATAAGTAGCGTCTTCCAGACAAACTAGGGCGGTTATTCACACCGGGAATTTTTAGCATAATTTGTCAAAATTAAAGATAACTAGGAGGTTCAAAATATGAAATTTTCAATCCAATCACTTTATACCTGGTATCGCGATGTGCTTCGTAACCCCAAGTACCGTTGGTGGGTAATTTTAGGAACGTTGGTTTATTTGGTCAGCCCATTTGATATTCTCCCAGATTTTATACCCGTTGTGGGACAGATTGATGATGTTTTTCTTTTGACCCTGCTAGTTAGTGAGGTGTCTGGGCTAGTAATTGAGGGCTGGAAAGCTCGTAAGGGTGATATGGGTACTGAAGTACCTAATACTACTGAGGGTTCTACCTCTAGTGGAAGCACTATTGATGTTGATGCTGTTTCTGTTAAGTAGTTTTAATAAAACCCCTGCTTTTGGAATCTGAGGTGGGGGATATTTTTTTCAACGCAAAGGGGCGCGGAGGGAAGCGCGGAGGTTCGCGGAGGATGAGAGGGAGTAAGAGGAGGGGTTAGAGGTTGTTGGCTACGCGTTTGATGCCTTCTTTGAGGTGGAGGACGTTAAAGTTGAGGAGAAGACCTAGTTTGCAGTTTGCTAGTTTGAGATAGGTTAGGAGTTGGACGGAGTGAATTGGGTGGAAGGACTCTACAGATTTAATCTCTACAATTACTTGGTTTTCGACCATCAAATCTAATCGATAAACACATTCCAATTGCACATCTTGATAAACTAAGGGCAATGGAATTTGTTTACCAACATTCAATCCGGCTTTCTTCAACTCATAATCCAAGCACTCCTCATAAGCCGACTCCAACAAACCAGGTCCCAAAGCAGTATGCACCCTCATCGCACACCCAATAATCACCCCACTCAACTCATTCTCTCTCATCCTCTGCGAACCTCTGCGCTTCCCTCCGCGCCCCTACCCTGCGGGAAGGCGAAGCGCCTTTGCGTTTAAAAATCCTTCACAAATTCCGTCAAGAACCTGAACGCCTTCAAAATATAACTAGCGCAATCTCTAGGAGAAGTATTGTAAAACGATCGCCACGCACTCGCCTTATCTTCATCATAGCGATCGCTCCGTTGACTATGATTCTCTAACCATGCCAATCGCACTGCATGGCCAATTAACACATCCAACACGATATATTCTTCAATTTGCAGGTTGGGATTGTTGGCTGCGATCGCAGCTAATTCGATTAATGCTTCAATATTAACTTGGCGGTATTCTGGAGCCTCGATTTTATTCAGCAAATGCTCAACCAACAGAGCAAAATTTCTTTCTCCCGCTGTCATTTCCGACAGCATTATCTCACTATCTAAACGATTGCGGCGCTCTAGTTTATCGCCAATTACTAGACCCTTGCAATGTTGCATTAATAGCCAAATTTCCTTAAAAAATTCTTTTGGTACACGCCCTGTTGCACCTTCTGCTTGGCGAAACCGCCGCCAACCACCTGATGGGACTTCTATTCCTTCTGCAATCGCTGGTAACACCACCCAAGCAATATCACTTTCTTTTTGCTTGACGTGCAGTGATTCTTGCTGGCGTAATAGGTTACTCATGCCAGTATATCCAGTTAATACCTGACGCAAACGCATTTTCACTTCAAAGGGTGAAAGTTGCATTAAGTAATCGTAAGCTTCATCTTGAGTAACGTGTAATTCCCGCGCTAGTTCGCTGGTTATTAATAAGATGAGATAGCCGACTCTTAGCGTCAGTAGTCCCTGAAAGAGTTCGGATTCTGAGCGAATTAAGATACCAAGATAGATTAAAATCTCTTGAGTTAGGACGCGATCGCGAATATCCTCACGACAAAAATGATTAATTTTATCGGCAATTTCATCGTGGGACATCGGTACGGTAATCAAGGACGCTTCACTGTAAGCTTTACCCACAGCAATTTGCTTACCTCGCACCAAAATACTCGTGACTGCATCTGATAGGCTGATATCAACCATTTGGCGTAACCCAGCAGCCCGCCGTACCACTGCCCAAATACCTAAATCTCCAGCTTTGGTGTAAACTTCATCTAGTAAATCGCCTACGGTGACGCGATATCCTGGGCCGCCGTACCCTGTATCAAATTCCATTCCCTGTAAGCGAGTTAAGGTTTGCAATAACTCAATTTGTTCGTAGATGTTCTCTGATGAGCGCAAATGAGAAAGTAATAACCCAAAGTTGGTTTCACACTCCATTTGAAATTCTTGGGTATGTCCTAAGCGCCAGTTTTTCTCAGGATGATAGGCTAGATAATAGCAACGTGGGCTAGCATTTTTCACTGGCGATCGCGAGAATTCTGCATTGGGGAGAAAATCAATTCTTTGGATTCCAGCTGTCAACATTAGCTGATTGAGCCGCCCTAATTTAACTCGCACACCATTACAAACACCATCTTTTAGTTCTTGCATTAGTTCTAGCAATGCTTCCGAACCACTTTCTAACATGGTGTGCGTTAACATTAAAGTCAAGGTAGGACGCCCTAAATCGCTCCAATATTTTTGAATATAAGCTAATTCGCTTCTAATTTGATCTAACAGAAAATGGTAATCAATAGTTAGATAAAACTGCTGAGAGTCAGAGAATGAAGGTAAAAATACAATTGTTTCACCACTAATCCGAAAGATTCTAGATGTTGTCAAACTCCGCAGCCGCCGCACTGGCCGCCCAGTTAACCCAAGTTTGTCGTTACGTCCAATTTGCGTATAAATAGCTGAAAATTCTCCAGCTTTTCTCACCTGAATAGGTTCTACCTGTGCGGGTGTTTGTGCTTCAATTCCATGAACTTCTAGTTTCGTTTGTAAATCTTCGTCTTCTGCTAATAAGGCAATTTGTACCAAAGATTCCCTCTGTTTTCCCACACACAAATGTCTTCCTAAAGGGTCGATATCACCAACCGCTAGCAACCCTTCACTCAACATTTCACCGAGAAAATATAAACTCTGCGCCCACACCAAGGGAATATTTTCATTGGGTAAACGTGGTTGCGTTTGAGGTGCTAACTTTTCTGCTTCTATGTTTTCGTCTGGAACATAATAAAGTTCTGGCAATAAACGCAAACCATTTTGTTCAATGAGTAATGATTCTAAAAGCTCTTGGTATTTTTTAACTTGTTCTTGCTCACCGCGAAATAATCCATCTAGAACTAAATAAGTGAAAAATAATGGCCATTCGCATTCAATATGCTCAAATTGCTTGAGTTCCCACGGTTCGTAGTGCAAGCGCTGATGATCTTCTAAAACGGTTTGGTGTCCATCACGCAAAAAGCGTTTGCAGCCGTATTTACCTGCGAGTTTATTGATAATATCGTTTAAAGTGCGATCGCGTAACTCTAAATCTTCCACTGCAAAGGCAGGATAACTAATAATACTCAATAGCGCCGCATCAATTTCTTTGGAACCAGATTCTCTCGGTAACAGGGATTCTAGGGTAATCCGGGCGCGGGCAATTTCATCTGGTAGCACATGAATCACCGATGCTTGACTACCACGCACACCAAACAAATCCAGTCCGTTGATAGCTTCTAAAGCAGCTTTTGCCATGCCTACGGAACTAGCATTTAACTCAGCACTACCCCGATTAATTTTATTCCCACGTTCCCAAATGCCATAATCTGGTGTGCGGTAAGCTCGTCCAATGTAGTAAACCAAATTTTGGACAAAATTTACTTCATCAATGGTATAAATTATTTGCAATCCCGCAGCAGTCATTTGCCCCAACATCAGCAAAAATATAGATGTGGCATCAAGTTGCAAATGTCCCCATTCGTCATCACCAACAACAATGTCACCGGTCGCGGTATTATATTTGGCGTGCAATCCATCTAGTAGCGACTGAGTATGTTTAAATGTCTCTACTTTATGAGCCTGTCGCATCATCGCAAACAGCAACCCGCGCATCAGTTTGATCACACTGTGTTCTAGTTCATAAGTGCGTCCCTGATCGTCGTCAATCTTACGGTATGCAAGTCCTAAACCCCAAACTGCCAAAATGCTGTAAACGTTGTCTCGCACCCAGGCATCAGTATAATCGCCGTGGGCTGTAATCGCTGTACTCGCAGGTAATAAACCAGTAATCGGATTTTGCCGAGTCAGGATGATCGTTTTGATTTGCTGGTAGTAATAGTCCAAGCGAGTTAGCAATTTGGTAGATGTTTTCATGGTTTGGTTCAGAACAACTTGCAAAATTCGACCCTGTGACTGTGAAGTGAATTACCTAAATCAAGCCAGAACAAACTCTGTAATGGTTGATGGGACAACAGCTAAGGGTGGTGTGAGTTTATTATTATCTCCTGTTAATACGCCTCTGGGTACTTAATTTTAGCGATCGCCCAATTATTAGAGAAATGGCGATCGCTAAAGCTCAAACACATTACCGCAACCATGAAGTAAAACCTGCCAACCCATTTTTGATTCTCCGTCGTCCAGGTGACTATGCATGAAGTTGCTTGATACTAAAAATTACTTAATAGTGTTGTAAATATTTTAACTGTATAAAGTTTGTGAAAACAATCGTTGATTGGCAAGACACATAGCTTATAGCAGTAGTAAAATCTACTTTAAGTTACACGTAAATTACCTAAAATGCAGGGCAATTAAATTACTCATGACTGAGGAATATCACAGATGCTGAATGCTAAGATTCAGTATCCACCGGAGAGTGCTATTCCGGGTTAGGATGATGACTAGCGATGCCTTAATTTAGATATCGATATTGAATTGTTGAAATTTTATGGGCAATAGTCCACCAGATGGCAGTATCAACCTCCTCTGAGCTGGCGAGGAAGTCTCCCAGCGCGGGGGAGACTTTGGAGATATATCTCATGCTCACACAAGATATTCGTGATTTGCTGACTGATACTACCGATTTAAACCAGTTAAAATGGGATTTAAATCGCTTGCAACCTGTGGATGTGGGAGAATACATTACACAATTGCCTGAGAAACAACGCGCGATCGCATTTCGTTTACTCAACAAAGCTCAGGCAATTGATGTATTTGAATATCTGCCGACAGAGGTGCAGGAGGAATTAATTAATTCTCTGCATGATGTCCAGGTAGTGCAACTTGTAGAAGAGATGAGTCCCGACGAACGGGCAGAATTATTTGATGAACTACCTGCTGGGGTCATCAAACGGTTATTACAAGAACTTAGTCCAGAACAAAGGCAAGCAACAGCAACTATTCTCGGCTATCCAGAAGGCACAGCTGGGCGGGTGATGACAACCGAATATGTCCGGTTGCGCCAAGGGTTGACTGTAGGTGAAGCCCTAAGTAAAATCCGCCGTCAAGACCAAGACAAAGAGTCAATTTACTACGCTTACGTCACAGATGACAACCGGACGCTGGTAAGAGTAGTTTCACTGCGCCAATTGCTGTTTACCTTTCCCGAAGTTTTCATCAAGGATATAGCTAGCGATCGCGTCATTAAGGTGAGAACTGAAACCCCTCAAGAAGAAGTGGCGCGAATCATGCAGCGCTACGACTTAATCGCTATCCCCGTAGTTGACCGAGAAGACCGATTGGTTGGCATCGTCACCATTGATGATGTCATGGATATTTTGGAAGAAGAAGCCACAGAAGATATCCAAAAACTGGCGGGTGTCAGTGGTGATGAAGCAGCTTTATCTTCCCCCTTACTCACCATCCGCAACCGCTTGCCTTGGCTGTTGGGCATCATGGCAATGTATATTGGTGCCGCCAGTGCGATCGCACCTTTTCAATCTGTAATTGCCGCAGTACCAGTTTTAGCAGTAATCATGCCAATTTTTTCTAACACTGGTGGTACTGTCGGTATTCAATCATTAACAGTGACAATCCGCGGCTTGGGAGTGGGCGAAGTAACACCCAAAGATACCTTGAAAATTCTCCGTAAGGAACTTCTAGCTGGTTTAGGTACAGCCGTAGCTTTAGCCATAACGATGATGCTACTTTCCTTAATTTGGGCGCGGCCCCAAGAGCGATGGGTGGCTTTAATTGCCGGCATGGTAATGGCAACTAATACAATTGTGGCCGTTACACTCGGCACTTTACTACCAATGGCTTTGACACGCCTGAAACTTGACCCAGCCTTGGTTAGTGGCCCGTTAGTGACTACAATGCTAGATACAATTGGATTTTTAACGTTCCTCAGCCTAATTTCTCTAGCTTTAAACGTTTTCCATTTACCAACTTGAAAGGATTGGGCATTGGGCATGGGGCATGGGGCATGGGAAATAGGCAGAGGGGCAGGGTGCGGGGGGCAGAGGGAAAAACTCTCCTCCCCCGCTTCCCCTGCTTCCCCTGCTTCCCCTGCCTCCCCTGCCTCCCTTCTCTTGTCCCCACTCCCCAAATTCTATGCCTACTACTACCACTTGGAATCGTCATCACATTCTTTCCCTAGCTGACTTCACCACCACTGAATACGATACTGTTTTGCAAACTGCTGCCAGTTTTCAAGAGGTGTTATCACGGCGGACGAAGAAAGTGCCAACCTTGCAGGGACAGGTGGTGGCGAATTTATTTTTTGAATCCTCTACCCGCACTCGCAGCAGTTTTGAACTCGCAGCCAAACGCTTAAGTGCAGATACGCTGAACTTCGCCGCAGCCACATCTTCTATGACTAAAGGAGAAACAATTCTCGACACGGCGAAAACCTATTTGGCTATGGGAACTGATATTATGGTAGTCCGCCATCGAGAGGCAGGAGTACCAAATGCGATCGCAGCTGAAATGGATCGTCTAGGTGTAAAAGTTAGTGTCCTCAATGCTGGTGATGGTCAACATGAACATCCTTCCCAAGCACTGCTAGACTTATTTACCATAACTACTCTAATTGACCCATCTAGTCCCCGACTAGAACTTTTAAAGGGGAAAAAAATTGCCATTGTTGGAGATATTCTTCATTCTCGCGTGGCGCGATCGAATATTTGGAGTTTAATTGCCAGTGGTGCCGAAGTGCATCTCGCAGCACCACCCACCCTCTTACCCAAGTTATTTGCCGAGTATATCTGTGAAGAGTCAGAAGTCAGGAGTTATTCCCCCAATCCCCAACTTTTTCTCCACTGGCAGCTAGAACCAGCTTTGCAGAATGCTGATTTTGTCATGACTTTGCGCCTGCAAAAGGAACGGATGACGGCTCATTTGCTGCCAAGTTTGCGAGAATATCATCAACTATTTGGCATTACACGCGCAAAGCTACAACTTTGTAAACCTAACTTCAAAGTTTTGCATCCAGGCCCAGTTAACCGTGGTGTAGAAATAAGCTCTGAGTTGATGGATGACCCAGAATTTAGTCTCATTCAATCGCAAGTTACCAGTGGTGTCGCCGTTCGCATGGCTCTGCTGTATTTATTAGGTAGCGGCAAGGCTTAAGGAATTTAACAAGTCAGTTTCTAACTTGGGTGCATCGGCTTAGAGTATGAATCTTCTCACTCTAAGCCAATGCACTTGCAATACTTGTCGGTTAAGGGGAAAAGGGGAAGGGGAAAGGGGAAAGAAAAAACCTTTAACCTTTAACCTTTAACCTTTTCCCAAACCCTATTCCGAGTTAAAAATGCTTAACCGAGCAGTATTGGATGCACTTGCTACTCGGAACTGATTTTATACTGTGTGCCATTAATTTTACTTTTTTACTTAGTACTAAGCACTGTTTCTCTGAGAGGCAATGACCATAAGGATTTGGCTGTTATGCCAACCCCAATCAGCAACGCCAAACGAGGGCAAAATGGTTGGACATGACTACACAACTTAGATGAAAAGGGTATAACATAAGACCAGCCCTTTTAAAGTAAGTAGAAATTATCGAAAGTAAATTCCTCTCTAAACCTCTTTTCTATGTCTTCTCTGTCTTAGAAAGCCTGATGCCTGCGACAGACTGCGCCAACCGAGGTTTTCCCTGCCCTGAGATTTTCTACTGTGCCTCCGTGGTTAGATAAATAACTTATAAACTAATTTCTACCCAGAGAATGCTCCAAGAAAAAGAGATTTTACGAGTCACCTTGAAAGGGCTAGTTCTACCATTTTTGACTATTTGATACCTGTGCCGGAGATTTGCCGATGAAAACTATATCTAGCCTTGATACAGTAACTAAACATTTAGAAAAGCATGAAAACTCGAAACGGATTAAAAAATTAATCTACTCGGCTTGTAAAAATATTTGGGAGAATGATGAAGAGACGCTAGATAAGTTTAAATTACAAGAATTAATTCAAGAATTATGCAGGCTAAATCCAAGTATAAATAATTTAAATTACAGTTTATCTAAAGTTGTAAAAACCCTTAACAAACAAGATGAATATGCTTTAATAGCCAGTGTTATTTCTCATGAAATGCAGAAGCTATATATAACCCCTGATGAATCAACGGGAATATTATTAAATCAACCTCGGAAAGAGGAACAGATATTTTATAATTCTGGACAAATATCATCAATTTCTATAGATAAATCCCCAAAAAGTCAAACTAAACATCAATATAATCAGTTTGATTTACGGCAAAATATTATGAAGTATACGAACCCACTTAGGGCTAAGATAGTCCTATTTTCTGCACTTTACAAAAGATTTACTTTCAATGAAGAAGACTGGTTGAAATTGAAGGCTGAAAAACTTGATGATTTATTGCTGAGATTATTTGATACTTGTCCAACTATTACAGAGCTTGAATCTAAACTAAATAGTGCTGTTATATCTCTAGGGAAACCGGATGAAAACATTCAAGCAGCTAGTGCAATCATCCAATCTATGCGAGGTTTGTATGGCAATATATCATCCAGCCCTAACGGATATCAACCATTTAATACTGATTCATCTCCAGAAACAAGAGCACTAGTTAATCCTCATCATCAAATTGCATTTAATGATGACAATAATACCTGTCAATTTATAGTACCCCCTACCAAAGAATAATGGCAGTTTTTGACTATTGCTGATCGGAAATTTGGAAAGATTGTGATAATTGATAGGGGAAAAATATGGATGCCAATGAACTTCTTAAGCGATATGAAAATGGAGAAACAAAATTTATTGAGGCAAACTTAAATGGGGTAAATTTGTTTGGTGCAGACTTAATCGGTATAGCTTTGAATAAGGCAGATTTAGGTAATGCCATCCTAATTTTTAGCTATCTAAATCGGGGAATTCTGAATAAGGCAAATCTAGTTTGTACAAAGCTAAGTGGCGCGAACCTAAATCAGGCAAGTTTAATCAGTGCCAACTTGCATGATGCTAATTTACATGGTGCAACTTTGCAGGGTGCTGATTTGCGTAATGCCAATTTAACTTTGGCGTATATGCTGGATACTAACTTGATGGATGCCGATTTGCGTGGTGCAGATTTGAGTGGTGCAAATCTAACTGGTGCGTGCCTGCGTGGTGCTAACCTGCGAGAAGAAAAGAGAATGTACTCTGCTACTCTGCGGGGTGCTAACCTCCATAAGGCTGACCTGCGGGGCGCTGATTTAACTGGTGTAGACTTATCTAAAGTTGATTTGAGTGGTGCTAACTTGAGTGAGGCAACGCTACGTTATGCCGATTTGAGTGATGCAAACTTGAGTGAAGCGATTTTGTATAATGCATCTCTGGCAGATACTAACATCGGGGGTGCTAATTTGAAAGGTGCTAACCTGATGAATGCTAGACTAGAACGTTCAAATCTCATTGATGCCGAACTTACAGGTGTTAACTTGTATGGTGCAATTATGGCAGATGCTAAACTGACTAGATGCCAGATGAGTGGAGTAAACCTAAGTTTTGCAAGGCTAAATAGAGTTGATTTAAGTCGGGCTAACCTGCGTGGGGCTAACCTCACTGAAGCAGACTTGGTTGATGCCTATCTTGCTAGAACAAACTTGACTGGTGCTAATTTAAGTAAGGCAAATTTAATCAGAGCAGAAATGAGTAGTACAAATCTGACGGGTGCAGATTTGCGTGGTGCTGTAATGCCTGATGGAACAATTAACGAGTGAACATATATAGCGGTTTGCAGTTGTTGCAGTTGAGTCCAAAGTCCAATAATATTTAATCCCATCGGACTAGCTTACTGAAGAATACTTATTCTCATAGAAATTATGTATTCCTCCGATCGCATGAGGACAAAATTCTGGCATTTTGGGACAGTGGAACCACAGAAGTTAAAAATTGAATAACTTCTAGAAATGTCGGAGGTAAATATGAAACCAATCTTTTTGACGGCAGCAGCCTTACTCAGCACGCTATCTTTAGCTGCTCCCATTTCCGTCAAAGCAGAAAACTCCGCCCCTGTCCGCCGCTTGTTAGAAACTAGAGAATGTTTCGGATGTAATTTAACAGGAGCAAATCTCAAAGGCGCTCATCTCATAGGTGTTGACTTGAGAAATGCAAATTTAAAAGGGGCTAATCTCGAAAATGCGAACCTAGAAGGTGCTGATTTAACTGGTGCAAATTTAAAGTCTGCTAATCTCACAAATGCCTTTGTTAGTGGTACTAGCTTAAATGATGCTAATCTCACCGACGTTGATTTGAGTAATGCTCATTTATATAATACTGAAGTAGATGGTGCAGTTTTAGCCAATATTGATTTAAGCGGTGCTGATGTGTTTAATACTGCCATTAGCGTCGGTGGTGAATATTAATCTATGCCAAAGTGATGAGTTAAGAGTTATGTTCAACTCCTAACCCTGCACTTATTAAGTTTTACTCACCGGTAATCGACAGTTCATTAACCCAGATTTTCGGACAAACTCCCCCTGGCGTTAACTCTGGCTCTTTTTCTACATAAATAATTGATTTCAAGAGTTCTAAGAAATCGCCAGCAACAGTTGCTGACTCAATACTCGTCCTCACACCTTTGTTAACTAGCCAACCATCAAACGGCAAAGAGAAGGAACCTTGCAAGGATTTAACTCCAGCATGGAGGGCTTGCAAATCATCGATAAGAATCACATTTTCAGCCGTTTCTAAGCTAAAATCCTGCTCAGGAGTTGCTGTTGAAAATACGTGATAAAAATTGGGACTGACGCTGACTTTTGCACCAATACTGGCATTACCTGTTGGCTGGGTATTTAACCTTTTAGCAGTGCCTGCACTATGAAGAAATCCTGTTAAAACGCCATTTTCAATTAGCGAAATCTGACGAGTCGGAGTTCCTTCACCATCAAAAGTTTCTGCACCTACATTAGCTGGGTGCAACGCATCATCATAAACTGAAATTAGAGGGGAAGCAATTTGCTTACCTAAATCATCAGGAGTAGATAGACTTTGATTGTCTAAAATACTTTGGGCATTGAACAAGTTAGAAAAAGCACCCAATAGACTTAAGAACGCTTCAGCTGAGAAAACAACCCGATATTTACCAGTTTTGATTTTTTCATAATCCAAGTGGCTGATAGTTTTATCGGCGGTTTCTTTGATGCAACCATTAATATCTAGATTATCTAAACTCTGGTTGATTCTAAAAGCTCCTGCACTGCGCGGTTTTTTCCCTTCTTCCTCAGTTTTACTGTAAAGATAAACTGATGCTAAGGAGTGAGATTCAGTTCTCACCGCGCCGTCACTATTGAGATAAAATCTGTCAATATCTCTTTGTGATAAACCGTTATAAGGTACACCTTTAATTGCTGGATGAGCAGCCAGTAATTCTTTTTCAGCTACCAACAATTTTTCTATGAGTTCAGCAACAGGTGCTTGAGGTGCTTTATCCTGGGGCTTATTTGGAATAGGAATAGTAGCCTCTGGACTAAAATCAGGAACATTTTCTTTAACACCAAAGAAACTGGCTTCGTAAGCAGTTTTTAAAGCTAATTCCAGTCCCTTGGGGTCTACATCTGTAGTGCTGGTGACACCCATTGTATTATCTTCATTCCAGACACGAACAGTAACACCAGAGCGATTTGAAGCTTTGACTTGTTTTGGCTCACCTTGGTCTACTTGCACGCTAGTATCATCTACTGTTGAGCCATAAATGTCGAATTTTTTAATACCAAGCTTACCAGCATTGTCCTTGGCAGAATTTGCAATCTCATTTATATTGGGCATAGTCAATTTTGGATTTTGGATTTTAGATTTTGGATTGGAAGCGATTCTATTTTGAATATTAGATTTGGGATTTTTGATGTTCTTGCTTGTATTTCTCTCGTAGAGTTCTGACTGAAGCAACACTCAAATAATTTAGGATTTTAGATTGAAGCTACGGAGCAATCAGTGAATTTGAGTATTTTGGATTTTGAATATTGTAATCCAAAATCCAAAATCTAAAATCTAAAATTCTTATCTTCCACCAACGGTAATAGAATCAACTTTGATATGGGGTTGTCCGACTGTGGTGTAAATACTGCCACTGACGGAACCACAAAAACCTGGTGCAATTTCCAAATCTTGGGAACACATGGAAATTTTATTCATGATTTCCTTGGCTTCACCGATGAGAATTGCTCCCTTTAGCGGTTTGGTGATTTTGCCATTTTCAATTAAATAAGCTTCATCAACACTAAAGTTAAATTGACCTGTAGCACCAACGCTACCACCGCCCATCTTTTTACAGTAAATACCTTTATCAACAGAGGCAAATAATTCATCAATGCTGTATTCGCCAGAATCAATATAAGTATTACGCATCCGGCTAGCGGCGGCAAAGGTATAGTTTTGGCGGCGTCCACTTCCAGTTCTGGGGTGTCCGGTGCGTGAGGAACCTGTTCTATCTGCTAAGAAGTTTTTGAGAACGCCTTTTTCAATTAATAGGGTTCTTTGAGCCGGCATACCTTCGTCATCCATGTCAATTGTCCCGAAGGCATTTTCAGAGCGCCCTTCATCCCAGGCTGTCAAACTTTCGTGGGCAATTTTTTCGCCTTTTTTGTCAGCAAAGGGAGAGGTATTGCGTTCTATTTGAGTGGTTTCTAGCAAGTGTCCGCAAGCTTCGTGGAAGATTACGCCACCAAAGTGATTGGCCATAATGATGGGGTAAGTACCCGATTCTACGTAATCTGCATAGAGCATTTTTCCAGCAGATTCTGCTATTTTCTCGGCGGCTTGTTGAGAATCCCAAGTTCTCAAGAAGTTGGCATCGCTAGTATTACCCGCGCGATCGCCAATTGAGCTACGATTAGCACCATCAGCACACAATAGGTTAAATCCTACTGATTGTGTGAGGCGAATATCACGAGCAAAAGTACCGTCACTGGCGGCGATTAGAACTTCTTGCCAATCCCGGAAATAGGTAGCACGGCGTGATTGGACGTGACTAGCTTTTTGCTTCAAGTGGGCAGTACCATCAAGGAGGATTTCTCCCATTTCGCGGATGGAGCTACACACTGGTAGCCATGCATCTTTGCCTCTTTTGGTGGCGTAATCTCTGAGTAATTCTAGGTTGATTTCTGGGATAAAAGCTTTCGGAGTGGGTAGTTGCAATCCCAAGATAGAAAGGCCTTTTTCTAAGGCTGCTTTCAAACCGGAAAAAGAAAGGTCATTGGTGCTGACGTAGCAATCAGCTTTACCACGAAATACTCTAACTCCCGCGCCTGTAGACAGACTGGGTGAAATACTAGTGATGGAGTCGTCTTCTGCAAGACAACTAATATAGTTGCGACGCTCTAAAAATAATTCGATGAAGTCAGCACCAGCGGCGCGTCCTAGTCCCAGGAGAGTAGCCAGAGGGGCTTCCCAGGTTTCATCGAAACGCTCTGGTGTGGAAGAATATTGGAGTGTGGGAAGTTGATTCGAGAGAAGTAGAGTACTTGTAAGCATGGATAGCCTCGTCTGCTGGCGTAATTCAGAGATTTGACTGAAAAATTCTGGTGTGTTTAGTCTAACAAATGAGTCAAAGCCACAGTTGGCAGAAAGGCGTGTGGATTTCCCTCCAATTCAGCAAGTCCTTGGAAAACTCACCCGCAGACTAGAAGTTTGGGGCTATATAAACAAAGCCCGCAAAGGCGGGCTGAGATTTTGAAACTTGAGGGTGTCGGTGTAAAAATTTAGTTATCACTAAGGGAGTCATGAGCTAGGAGTGGAATGGGATAAACCCCACCTGTACCAGAAGATAGAAACTTCTTGACGACTAACTCATATTAAATATGCAATCTTGTTTGCTGTTTAGCTTAATTCAATCCAGAGTATCACTCTCAGATTTATTTACGATTTCCCATTTTCAATGGAACTCTTGCTGTTCCTTGCTCATTGACAGTCTGACCTAAATTTGAAGTTGGGGGTGTCGATGTTAGATTCTTAAACAGGAGTTTTAAGGTTCGAGTAATAGTTTTGAGAATTTTCATTTTGCTGGCAGTTGGCTTTTGGTCATATCTCAAAACCATTGGAATTTCTGCAATTTTAGGTTTGAGTACTTTAGCTTTCAGCAGTAAATCTATCATGCAAGCAAATCCACTTTCAGTAAATAGATTTTCCCCATAATACATATCCAGTTTACTGACAAAAGTACGGTTATACAGCCTGTAACCACAAGTATAGTCTCTTACACCGGGTACGCGGGCGGCAATTCTAAACAGCCAGCTGGCTCCATAACTCATTATCTCTCTAAATCTTGATAAACCTATGACTTTAGAGCCTTTTCGATATCTAGATGCGATCGCAATATCATAGCTACCAGCTATCATTGTGTCATACATCTTGATTAAGAGTTCTGGTGGTTGAGTGTTGTCGCAATCCATCGCAGCTAAAAAATCACCTTCTTTAGAGATTTCTAAGAAAGTCATGAAACCTGTTTTAATTGCTTGACCTAAACCAGCATTTTTGGGATGTTGGACTAATTTCAGTAATATACCCAGTGATTCAGATTCTTCTAAAGCTGTTTCGGCAGTCGCATCACTACTACCATCATCAACAAGAATCAGTTTTATCTCCATATTAGAGATTTGCTGTAATGTCTGAAATCTTTTGAACAAGGGGCGGATTGATGCTTGCTCGTTGTATGCGGGTAAAAGAACAAAAAGACTCATAAGTACCTCGTGTAATTTTCAAAATATCATTTTCAAATTTCAAGAATTCAGTAATGTTGATTTCTTGAGAAATTCATCAACTTGTCGCACAACTGCGTTGTTATTGACACTATCATTAACCAACTGTGAGGTGTTGACGACGAAAAAATCATCGTTTTCTGTACTCACTTGTGGAACAAGGCTTGAATAATTTAAAACTTGTAGTGGCTGAACTTTAATAGCTCGATTCATGTGTGCTGCTACAATGTCATCTGCTTTTAGTTCAGGGAACATCAAGCGTATACCCTGGAAGAATACTTGGCGCAATTCATCATCTGGCTGTTTTAATAACGGGTCAGTAGAAAGTATATATTTTGGCAGGAATGTCATGTGATATCCTGCTGTTTCTTGCAAAGAAACTAAATTGCTCATACCGATGACTCCGGTAAAAGGAATATTCTTATCGGCAATATTTACTACGTAATAAGGCACTAGAGCCTTGCGAGTAATCAGTACCATGCAGACTACACCCAGGTATTCTACTGTTTCACCAGTGTCTGAAACTTTCACCAGTTCGTTAGCAGCAACCTGTTGCAGAATATTAACTGGGCCAGTAAAAATGACTTTATCAAAATGTTCTTTTTTACCCTGATATTCTACCCACATTCCACCTCCTGGATTAGGTGCAATATATTCCACTGCGACACCTGTGTGGATATGACCTCCAGCCGCATAAATTAATTTTTCTATATGGTCAAAAACAGTTTTGTAACCACCTGAGACATAACCAAGTTGTTCTTTATTTAATGAGGAATCTCGTGCTGAAAATAGTCGTTTGATATAAGCCCAGATAAACACTGCTGATATTCGCTTATAGTTCTCTCCTAATTTGGATAGCAGCAAGGGTTTCCAGAGTTTTTCGTATGTGCTTTTTCCACCGAGTTTTAATAGCCAATCTTCAACTAAAATCTTCTCTAAGCGCCGCCAGTTATTCAGGCGTGAACCATATAAAAGGGTAAAAGCTAATCTGATTTTCCCTATCAGTCCAAACAGAGGAAAGCGGAGAAATTCTATACTGTTACTAATAGAATAAAATTTTTGATTGTCGTAGAAACCTGTTAAGCTACGATGCCAACGCAGTTTATCTCCAAGACCAATATCTCTAAGAAAATTTATTAAATGAGTATCAGAAGGGAGGATAACGTGATAAAAACGATCCCAGGTAAATAACCCGTAATCATGATAGGTAGTAAGTCCACCAAGTTGCTTGTTGTTATCAAATACAGTTACTGTATGTCCTTGATTTGAAAGACGTTGAGCTAATACTAGCCCAGTTATACCCCCGCCAATAATGCCTATATTCATAAATTTAGATTTTTGTAGGAATGTTTTTGATATTTATACTCTCAAAGGTTTTTAATTTTTAATATTAATAACCTTGGTTGTTGTCCATACAACTATTAGTTCACAACCAGAACTACACCAGTGATGATAATGGAAATTCCTAACCACTGGCTAAAGATAACCTGCTCTTTTAGAAGATAGTGAGAAGCAATCGGTATAAGTGCATACATTAATCCAAGAACTGGAAATGCTTGACTCAAAGGAATTGTCCGCAATACATAAAGCCACAATATAGTCATAAATGTATAGCAGATAAACCAAATCCAAAAATAACGAGAGAATAACAAATTTTGGATAGATGCACTTGCTCCCTTAGTTGGGCTAGAAATGTGAAGTCCATATTTTAACGAAAGGTTAGCTGTTGTTCCCAATAAAACCACAAGCATTAAAAGCAGCCAAGTAATGATGTTCATTTTTCAATATTTTTTGTACAATTTATTCTAGTTTGATGTAGACTTTTTAAGTGGAATCACAACTAAAAGAACACCCAGAAAAATAGTAATGACTCCCGCTATTCGAGTTAGTGTAATCTCTTCATTAAAAAAGTAGTATGAACCGAAAAGTATCCCGACATAATTTAAACTAGTCAGTGGATAAGCAATACTTAATTTTACAGTTCGCAGAGCCAATATCCAATTTACTACTCCCAAGCAATAAACAGTAATAGCTAATGCTAATTTTTGAATAAATTCCCAAGTTAATAGTCCCTCATTTGGATGACTCATGGTATGCTTCATCAGCAATTGTCCAGAAATACTAAATAAAATGCTGATAAACAGGATAGTATAAGGAATTATTTTAAAGCTGGAAATTGGCGAGATAGATTTCATAATACATTTGCCTCAATCGATATAGTAGGTATGAACCAGACAGTAAACAGCCCGTTGCTTTAAACGTTTTGTTTTGGATTTTGGTCACACCTTCTGTGCAATTCAACCTCTACTTCAGTAAATAGACAACAAAATTAGCAAGGCTATGTTGAAGGGACTGATATCAAAATAACCGTTGAAGCTTAATGTCCTAGAGTTAGCAGCTAAATACTATGCGGCTTCCATGATGGTTGCTTGATGATGGCAACATTTGTATGATTCGCAATAGAGCGCCAGTTACGCTTCAAGACTACTTTTAGTGCGATCGCAATATCTAGGGTATAAAGGATGCAGATGTAGTGAAGGTTGAAGGCTTTGCCATAAATTACCTCTGAACAAAGTTTAGCAGTGTGCGTAGACCTAGCCCGTCGTAGACATTGCTTATGCTTAACTTTGATTCGACCTACATGTGCAACAAATGGAGCTAAACGTATAAAAATGGATTGCCAGAATTTTTGATTAATCCATTTATTAACTTTCATTAGTTGTATCCTGCTGTAGATATCTTGTTGAAGAAACTACTGAACTTCTCAAGCCATTAACTTAACTGGATTGATAAACGTTCTTAATTGGTTTCAGGAAAGTTTATTAATTTACTGACATACCATAGAACTTATTCTGGCTCATAGATGTATCTATAACCTCGGCTGGGAACTAAGCCGATTCATAACAATTTTTCTCAAATCAAGTGTGTATATATGCTCTTTTTAGACATGGGCACACAAGAAATAACTGAAGTCTGTTTGGCTGCGTAAATTGTAGACTTGATAAATCACTCTACGGTAATACGCTTTACAGGTTTCTGGGGAATTTTACTGAATGTCCAAATAGAGCTTTTGACAACACTAACAACTAATGCAAACTAGCGTTGGCTAATCAACTCGGAGTTGACCTTGATTGCATTGTATTTGATATATTTTTAGATTTATCGAGTATTAGGTTTGCTTGATTTCTCTTGGTAATTTTAACTAGGTTTTTTTCTCCAAGTTTATTGTTACATATAATCACTTACTAGAATACCACGAGAAAAGCGTGTTGCAAATTTATCGCCATACTTCATCAAAAATTTATTTACCGAAAATATACTTAAACAAAAACTTCATAAAATCAAAACTTTATTTTATATGAATTTTTATTTTGAGGATTTGTACATTTATGAAGCACTTTCTGGATACTAAGGATTTGCAGAATTAGGGAATTAGTATCAAACTTGATAAGTCCCAAGCTAAGAATTTCCGAAAGCAAAATTTAAACTCGAACAATAGTGCAAGCCTTGGCAAGGCGTATCACAAAGTTACCCAAGATTACAAAAAAATATAGATGGCAATCAAGAGGATGAATCTTTGTGGTTGTGATTATTCAGTTTCTCTAATTTGTTTTCCTATTGTTTGGACTCATTATCCTGCAAAAGTCTGTTGGTAATAATGAAGACAATGATTAACAATCCAAACTGAATCTGCCAAGGTGCTAATACTAAACTTAAAATCAAGCTAATAGCAGCAAATACACCTGAAAGATATGCAATCTCATCAGTACTCTTTTTGAATAAGTAGCCAGTGGCTAAAGCAGTACACAATGGTATCAAGAAAAACAAAGGCATTTTACTAAACTCTGGACTAAAAGTTGTTGTGCTTATAAAACAAATTGAAATTGTTTTTGTAATTGTGGTTTATCTTACATCCAATCAGGTTTTAGCCACAACAGTCGTTTGAAATAAATATTATAGAAAATAAAGACTATGCAACGTTGTATATTACACCAATGGGAATAATTATTGCGATAGATGAAGCACACAAAAACTTGGCGAAGAACTCCTTCTTCTGTTGTTGATGGTGTGCCAAGCTTACTTTAAGTAGTAAGTTAAGAGAGGCTGCGCGTAGCTTGCTTAGTCTGTAGAGAGTACACAATGCCTTTCGTGAAACTCGTTGTGGCGCTCTCTCGACTCAGTTTAGCTGCGCTATGCTATACAAATTCTTGTTTATCTATAGGGATTGAAAGGGTTTAAAACTTGCGTAGGTGGGTTTTGTCTATTTCGCCAATTCCACTCTTGTGAGTAATCATCTGGTAAATTGGCTGAAAACTTGGGACTTGCGCCAAGATAAGGATCTAGCATATTACCTTTAGAAGTAGCATTTTCATTTTAGACACCTAATGCTGAACATTCCTCAACTACTGGCAACTGAAATAAACCTCAAACCCCATCAGGTGCAAAACGCGCTGGAACTTTTGGCGGAGGGTGCAACAATTCCCTTTATTGCACGTTACCGCAAAGAGCGCACCGATGAGATGAATGAAGTGCAACTACGTGAACTGGCTGATCGATATACTTATTTAACAGAACTTGAAGAACGAAAATCTGTAATTTTAAGTGCGATCGCTGACCAAGGTAAACTTACAGATGAACTTAAAGCCAAAATCTCATCATGCTTACAAAAAACCGAACTTGAGGATTTATACTTACCCTATCGACCAAAGCGACGCACCCGCGCCACCATCGCCAGAGAAAAAGGACTGGAACCACTGGCGGAATTCATCAAGTCGCTAAATGTCAAAAATGCTGCAACTGCTTCCCTGGAAGAAGAAGCGGCTAAGTATATTTCTGAAACCAAAGGAGTAAAAACAGCAGAGGAGGCGCTCAAAGGTGCTGCTGACATTTTGGCGGAAGAAGTAGCTGAAAAAGCTGAATTACGCGCATATATCCGCGATTATCTTTTCGACGAAGGGGTATTTGTCTCCCGCATCAAAGATGATTATCCCGAAGGTACAACCAAATTTGAGATGTATCGTAACTATCAAATTAAGGTAAAAAATATTGCACCCCACAATATGCTGGCCTTGTGTCGGGGTGAAACTGAAAAAGTATTAAGCTTTGAAATTGCTTTCGATGAAGATACGGTACTTTACTATCTTGAGTCGAAAGAAATTAAAACCAAAGTACGGACAATTCGGGATTTTTATCAAGCGATGTTGAAGGATGCATTTAACCGCTTAATGAAAGTATCTCTAATGGGAGAGGTAATTTCTGAGAATAAAATCTACGCAGATATAGAATCAATCAAGACATTTGAAACTAATCTGCGGGAGTTGCTACTATCTGCACCAGCAGGGATGAAACCAACACTGGCGATAGACCCTGGATTTAGAACTGGGTGTAAAGTTGCAGTCCTCGACCAAACTGGAAAATTTTTGGAATATCAAGCAGTATTTCCTCACCAAGCGGCTGAACAACGACTCAAAGCAGCACAAACTGTCAAAAATCTGATTGAAAAGTACAAAATTGAGTTAATCGCCATCGGTAATGGTACAGCGTCTCGTGAGACAGAGGAATTTGTCACACAAATATTGCAAACCATAGAGCGCAAACCAGTTAAGGTGATGGTGAATGAATCTGGCGCATCTATATATTCTGCAAGTAAAGTAGCGCTGGAAGAGTTTCCCGATTTAGATATTACCGTGCGCGGTGCTATTAGTATCGGCCGCCGTTTGCAAGACCCATTAGCGGAACTGGTGAAAATCGATCCCAAATCCATTGGTGTGGGACAATATCAGCACGATGTCGATCAAAAGTTGTTGAAAAAGAAATTGGATGACACCGTAGAAAGCTGCGTTAACTACGTCGGCGTAGACTTAAACACCGCCTCCAAAGAACTTCTAACTTCCGTCTCTGGGATTACGGCAAGTGTTGCCAATAACATTGTCGCTTATCGCAACCAGAATGGAGCCTTTAAAAATCGCCGCCAACTTTTGAAAGTTCCGAAGCTGGGGCCGAAGGCCTTTGAACAAGCAGCGGGTTTTCTGCGGATTCGCGGCGGTGACAACCCATTAGATAATACAGCAGTGCATCCAGAAAGTTATTCTGTAGTAGAAGCGATCGCATCTGATCTAAATGTGCCATTAAATCAGGTAACACAAATTGCCGAAAAACTCAAAAAGACCAACCTGAAGAAATATGTTACCGATAGCGTCGGCGAACCCACACTGCGCGACATCCTCAGTGAACTAGAAAAACCAGGTAGAGATCCTCGTGCTGAGTTTAAGTATGCCACCTTCAAAGAAGGAATTAAGGAAATTAGAGACTTAAAAACGGGAATGGAACTAGAAGGAATCGTGACAAACGTTGCCAACTTCGGTGCTTTCGTCGATATCGGCGTACATCAAGATGGTTTGGTACACATATCCCAACTTGCTGATAGATTTATAGATGATCCCAACAAAGTTGTCAAAGTCGGACAAGTAGTCAAAGTGCAGGTGTTAGAAATCGACGAGAAACTTAAACGGATTAGTCTATCGATGAAAGCAGTTAAACAATAATTAGAAACAGCAGATGGTAGTTTATCAAGTTCGATTCATCAATCCTACACTTGGGTTAGATCGCACCATTCAAGTACCAGACGATCAATATATTTTGGATATAGCAGAAGAAGCTGGTATCCGCCTACCGTCTGGGTGTAAACAAGGCGAATGTTCTGCCTGTGTCGCCAAACTCATTAGCGGTGAAGTTGATCAAAACGAGCAAAAATTTCTGCGTCCAAGTGAAATACAGGCTGGTTATGTTGTTACTTGTGTAACTTACCCTTTGTCTCATTGCACTTTAGAAACCCATCAAGAACAAGTCTTATATAAATCAGCCCTTTACTATAAGCCTGAATCTGGAAAAAGTGATAAGTGTTGATCCGAACTTGATATAACTCCTAACATCTGCCTTCTTCAAATAGCTCTTTGCTGCACATGTCGCCCATCAAACCCTTGCTTAATCCAACTCAAACATTCATATTCAGACTTGAATAATTTTGGAGCTGCAATATTATTCAATAAGTCTGGTGGATAATGGTCATAAAAACATTTGTTTCCTTCTTGGAAGATGATAATCAAATTATTTTTGTAAATGTAGCGAGACTTAAAATTATCCGATTGGGGAACAAACTCGGAATTTTGATCGATATGTTCTTTAGCAATATCAACAATATTACTAACACCACTTCCATAAATTCCTGCTGGATTTTCCGCTTTATGAAATTGGCTTTTATGCCCAATTTCTGATAGCAATTTATATGAATAAATCTCGTAATTATCCGCCTTGCCAAAAACAAATGGAATGATGAGATATCCTTTGTACGAGACTGAATTCTCATAAAGAAAACGGCTCATTTCAACCTCCTTTGGTGGAACTACTCTTAAAAACTTCGCTGAAATCACCATAAACTGAGTTGATTGGGGGGATGCTCTAGGTTGTTCCAAGGTAGAGGTGGAACTGGTGTATCACTTTGTTCCAATAGCTGTTGGAAGTGACGCGCTATGCTAGGCGATCGCGCTTCTATTGGACAATGAACAAAGAAATAAATTCGCACTCCCATCTGCAACCATTGCTGAATCTGCTTTACCCACTCTTCCATAAATGGCTGATTCACTGATAAATTTGGATGAGAAATAAACCGAATCAGCGTAAAAGGCGCTGTCACGCTCAATTGCAATGGTAATTTGGGTTTACGCCGTTCCGATAGCAACTGGGGGTCATCATCTCCAGTGTAAATGGGGCGCGAGTCTAAAAGTACCCGTCCCACACCGAGCCTTTCTAAAAGCGCCGTCAAATTACTAGCATGGGGTTCCCTAAACCAGTCGGGATGCCGAACTTCCACCGCTAGGGGTACTTCTGTACGCGGCCAAGCTTCCAAAAAGTTGGTCAAATCGTCAAGTAATACAGGTGCATAACTGGGTGGTAATTGGGCAAACATTGGGCCAAGATGCTTACCTAAAGGCCGCATCCCCTCCAGAAATTTTAAAGCAGCCGGAATATAAGGTTGTAGCAACCCTTGATGGGTAATATCTCGCGGTAATTTCAGGCAAAATTCAAAACCTGCTGGTGTTTCGGCAGCCCAACGGGTTACAGTTTCTTCGTTAGGTACGGCATAAAAGGCGGTGTTACCTTCTACAGTCGTGAAACGACGACTATAGAGCTGTAGAAAATCGGCAGTGCGAGTTCCTTGGGGATAGAGTTCGCCTACCCAACCTTTATATGCCCAAACAGCACAACCGATAAAAAAGTTCACAGTGCCTAAAAGCCTTGATGTATCTATTCAATTTTACAGGCAGGTTGTAGAGATAGATCAAGCTAGTACCGCAAGGCGGAATTAAAAATTAAAAATTAAAAATGAATACAGCATAAGGGTTTCGTTGATTTGGAATGATTGGTTTATTTCCGCCGTGTTGTACTAGTTAAGGAGGCAGGCGGCACTTACTCCCACTGTTTCTGCTTGTGCGATCGCTACTGTAAGGTAAAGTTGAAGATTACAGAAACAACCTACGCAAAAAGCCTAATAAGCGGATAGCCAAATCTATGTATACCTGAGTTTTACGTGCAGTCTCGATTTCTTCTAATATTTGCTGCATCTGTGCCCGATTTTTCGGATTGATTCCGATGATACTAACATTTATAATCGCTGCTCTTACCTTATTGAGAGTAAGTTGGCATTCACTAACTGCTAACTCAAACTTGTTTACTTCCTCCCAGTTTTTTTGATGTTGTGCGTTGACAAGTTCAAATTGAAGCTGGAACAGAATATTTCGTAATTTTTCTTCTGTATTATTGAGTTGTTCTAAGTCGATTTGTTTGTCAGTAACTTCTTGAAGCTGAGAAATTATTTCCGCAAAAGGATCTAATATATTATTGGTGGTCATGATTTATATATTCAGTTAAGTTGTGAACATTGTTCATGACTAGTTGCACCCTAAAAATCATTGACATAATTGAGAGATTGGTGGTTGCACCTGTCTGTTTCTCAGAGATATTTCTTTCAGAAATTCCTTCAAAACTTCATCTTCATTGATCTCTTTTTCAAGAGTGTTAATCTTTGTAAGTGTTGAACTATAGTCGTTCCCAGTGAAACTGGTAGCTACCCCAACAATCTGAGTAACTCTAGCAGCAATAACTTCAAAGTTAAGATTAGGGTAGTCATCAATTAGTTCTGAGAGTTT
Source organism: Nostoc sp. CALU 1950 (assembly GCF_051172895.1). Classification (NCBI taxonomy): domain Bacteria; kingdom Bacillati; phylum Cyanobacteriota; class Cyanophyceae; order Nostocales; family Nostocaceae; genus Nostoc; species Nostoc sp. CALU 1950. The sequence goes on from NZ_JBDNJQ010000008.1 coordinate 32,037, forward strand.
TCGTCCAGTGTCAGCTGCTACCAAAAGTTTAGAGATAGATTCATTCAAACTTTGTTGCTCATAAAAATTAACTTTTCGCCAATTATCTATCTGTTCAACAACTTGGCGCTTAATTTCTTCTGCTTCTGGTTGTGAGGATATATTTAAATTTCTATACTGTTCACCAAGATGCTTTAGCTTGGAACTGATAATCACCCGTTCCGAATCCCTTGGTCTTGGTGGTCTTTCCTGAATTCTTTTAGCTAAAAGTAGCATTTTTACTGTTAAACATCTTGCCGGCTGGGCAGTTTTAGCAACTATCCTTTTACTTTCATAATCAATTGTTTCCAGCTTGTTAAATACCTCGACTGCTACATCATATTCTGCTTTCAAAGCATCGAGTGTTTCATCGACATCCGATGACTGGGTATTTAGTTGATTTTCTCCAGTGATAATTCTATTGATTTCTCTAGGAATTCCGAATTTAATATTGGTATCAGTTAGTAATCGTTCAATAACTAAATTATCATCTACAGGTAAATTATTCAGTTGATAGATTTCCTTCACCGATGTAATAGCATCAGCCGCTCGATCGCGAAAACTCTCGGCAGTTACTCGCAGCATTGTTCTTTTTTGAGGCGTACAACTGCTGACAGTGAAACTGATAGTACAAGCTACTATACAAAATTTCCATAGGCTGAATTTCTGGGTATGGAAAACTCTCATCAACATACTTAGCTGTGTCCAGATATAGTTAATACTTATTTGCCACTATTCAACAATCCATTATGGAAATGATTAAAGATACTATTCACTAACCGTAGAGTATCACGGAATGCTCATAGTACTGGTTAAATTAAATACTTGTAACAGATGCTTTTTCGTGTCAGGCAAAAATTTACAAAACTTTTCATCATTGTGTCTTAATGATGGGCGAGGTTTATTCGTTCAAGAATTTTCCTCATACCAAAGAAAACGTTCTAAAATTTAGCTGGCTTCTACCTAACTTCTTAAGCTTGTTCCTGTTTGGCTCCACTGTCAAAGCTACTGCGATCGCTAATTGGCATTTTGCTCGCGATCGCAATTATGTAGCACTCTGTTTGCTAGAGTGGCGTGATATTAGATAATTGTGATTTTATTTGCGGCTCTAGTAGCTTTTTCTCTAGCCTCTTGGACAGTTGCACCTTTCGCTAAAGCTACGCCCATTCGCCGATAAGGATGAGCATTCGGTTTTCCAAATAATTTAATATCTACATCTTTTTCTGACAAAGCATCAGCTACACCAGCAAAAGCAATAGAATCAGATTTTTCTGATGCTAAAATTACCGCACTAGCTGATGCCCCTAACTGTTCTATATAAGGAATTGGCAAGTCTAAAATAGCTCGCAGATGTAGTTCAAATTCATTGAGATTTTGTGAGATTAATGTCACCATTCCCGTATCGTGGGGTCTGGGAGAAAGTTCCGAAAAAATCACTTCATCTTTGGTAATGAAAAATTCAACACCAAAAATTCCGGCTCCTCCTAATGCGTCAGTGACTTTTATAGCTATTTCTTGCGCTCTTAATATCTTCTCTTCAGAAATTTCTGCCGGTTGCCACGATTCTTGATAATCTCCTCGTTCTTGGCGATGACCAATAGGAGAGCAGAAAATTGTCGGTGCATTCCACTGCTTAATTGTCAGTAAAGTTATCTCAATTTCAAAGTTAATAAATTCTTCTACGATGACCTTTTGACTGTCTCCTCTAGAATTAGCGATCGCATAATTCCAAGCCTTCTCAACCTCACTCTTATCCTGCACTACAGACTGACCTTTACCAGAGGATGACATCACAGGTTTAACAACATTACTAAATCCAATTTCATTAGAAATCGCAATCAATTCTTCTAGAGTTGTCGCATAACCATATTTAGCCGTTCTGATGCCCAATTTTTGATGCGCCAGTTCCCTAATTCTGTCGCGATTCATTGTATAGTTAGTAGCAGCCGCAGTCGGTATAACGGTAATACCTCGCTGCTCAAATTCGATCAGTTTTTCTGTTCTGATGGCTTCAATTTCTGGTATAATAATATTTGGCCGATGCTTTGTCACTACAGCTTCTAAATCATCAGCACTGAGCATAGAAATAACTTCATAAGCATCAGCAACTTGCATCGCTGGAGCATTGGCATAGCGGTCAACAGCAATCACATAATTACCAAGACGTTGAGCTGCGATCGCAACTTCTTTGCCTAGTTCTCCTGAACCCAGCAACATCAATTTTTGGGGCAACTTAATACTCATTAACTTATCCAGTCAATTTCAATTCAATCATCTTATAATTTTTTGTGTTTTAATTACCATCTGCTCAAGAATTAAATCTAGCTCCGCGTAGTTGTAATTCTTGACGTTGGAGATGAGTTAAACCAGTACCTACGCCAAGTTGACACTTATCGACTAGAGTCTCTAACCAAATAGTCTCATTAAGAGTTGTACCTTGTAAATCTGCATTTCTCAAGTCAGCTTTGGTGAAATTTGCAAATAAAAGGTCTGCATTGATTAAACTACTGCCTTGTAGATTTGCCCCTGATAAGTTAGCTCGAATGAAGTTTAGACCATCTAAAATTAAACCAGATAAATCGGCTCCGATAAGATTAGGAAACTTTAGCTGACTTGGATATTTAAAAAACCGCATTATACAGATGATATTTGCTTCATTTAGTCGCATTTTAGTTAAAAATTCATAACGAGCTATGCCCAGTTGCCTAAGAATTTGTAGACGCTGTGGGGGACTTTGTTCTAAAAACTGGATGGCTGTGTAGCGGAGGTCTTGAGTAGAGATATTTAACATGACTTTCAGATGCTTGTAATACTTATACCAATGCTACATGAAAAACAAGAACCCCGACTTCTCAAAGAAGTCGGGGTTCTAAGGTGTCTCAACTACTTACTTAACGTCCCGCCAATAATGCTTTTGTCGCAGATTCACCTGCCAACCTCACCTGCCTTGTCAACTGGAAGTTTAACAACGCTAAAACACTCAACTGAGCTAGAAATGCCATAAAAATTGTTGTCGCGCCAGAGTATTCTATCGCTGCCCAAGGAAAAGTTGAAAACAGCCATACAGTAGAGTATTTCCACGAGGAAATGCCGAGAAATTCTAGAATCATGGGTGGTAGGAACGTTACTGCACTTATAGTACCTATTGCCCAGAAAGAACGTTTAGGAGTTTTCAGTAAAAGTATCAATTGGGCGATGGTAGCGTAAATCATCATTAAACTGATAGACAAAGCTATAGTTAACAGTACTTTCAACCTGTCAAAATTATCACCTGCCCAATTTGGGCTATGGTCTGTATCAAAAACAGATGTAAGTGAAATCCAAACTAGCCAGGGAATAGTAATAATTGTCAAATTAATAGCGATCGCTACGAGTGCAGGGCTTTTTTCAGCCCAAATTAGATCCTGCCAAACACTCTTGTGACTAGAAACTCCCTGATGTCGATATCTTGCCCAATCTTGTACATCTTGACGGTGAGGGGAAAGAATTGCAATTAAGCTTAAAACCAACATCAAGTTGTATAGAACCAGAAAAATTAAATTTTGCCCTACCTGATTATATAAGGTAGAATTACTGTTCCAATGTTGTAAGCTAAATCCCCACATCATCACTTGGCAAAAAGCTACCAATAAATAACTTTGTTTCTTGCTGATTATTAAGGCTTGAGGATTACGAAAGCAACGTTTAAGAGCTTGGAAAATTCCGTAACTGCACAATCCCAAGTTCAATAAATGAAAGCCAACAACACTAACAATATTTGCCCCTAATGGTAAATAGAAGAACTCCAAACTTTTCAGAGGAGAAGCCTTGGACAGATTGAACAAATTAGGAAATAGATAATTTGTTGTATCCCAAGGGCTAAAGAGTCTAAACCAAGTAGTTGAATTATTTAAACTATTGCTATAAGACGATGCCAGTACCATCGTTGTGAACAAGAAAAGCAAAACTGCACCACTACCTAACCAAGGCTGAAAACCGCTAAACCAACGACTAACTAACCCAAATAGTAGTGCAGCACTGTAGAAGAAAATACAACTAGCAGCAAGAATTGCGTAATAGCTAAAAATATAACTAGATGCAATTCTTGCAGAACTTCCAGACCACAGATGTAAAGGAATTGCTGCTAAAATAACGAGATAAATTAAACTCGGAACTCCTAGTAACTTGCCAGTCAATATACTTGTTTCTGATTGAGGACTGAGACGGATGAAATTCAGTGTGCCGCGAGTTTCTTCTTTAGCTAAATCATTAATCAGCAAATAAGTTCCCGCCACTAAGAGGGTAAATACAAAAATTACACTCAAAGAGAGGAATATATATTCCCAGTGATCTCGCCACCATAGCTGCCAATCAATTTCGTTTTGGGGACAATAATTATTTGATAAATACTCCTGGAACTTATGAAATGTAGTTGTGGCTTCCTCGTGTTGTGTGTTCAGGTTAGTGAGGATTGTTGGATCGGCTGGCTTAATCTGCCGATAATTATTTAATTGTTGGGCGAATAAATTTTCTTGCTGACCAAGTTTATTGTATTGCTGATTGTAAGTTTCACGCAAACCACAGTATGTACCAATTAGCGAGTATTTATCATCTGGCATTTCTCGTAACTGATATAAAAAAACTACCAGTTGTAGAAGTAAGGATGTTGCAACTGCGATCGCGACATTAAAAAATTTTAGGCGTCCTTTGAGTTCTCGAAATAGTTGCGGATTCCAATCGCCGATTTTGTCTATTAAATTGAGCATCATAGGAAAAATTCTCCAAAAATGGAAAAGTGATATTTATTGACGCATCAAGATGCTTGTTTGTGACCTAAGTTTAAGAAAATAGTTTCTAAGTCTTCTTGTGTGCAGTGAAAATCAGTCAGAGGAATGCCCGCTTTAATTAGCGATCGCAACAACTCAGCACTATCTTCATCTTTGCCCGAAAAATTCACCCGCACGCTGTTTTTTCCTGGTATTACCTCCCACTCTTCTACTAAAGAATGATGTTTAAGTTCATTCAAAAGTGTCTCTAAGTTTCCCAAAGTTGATATCACAATTTGCTGATGGGCAAGACGTTGGTAAAGTTGCTGTAGGGAAGTACTTTCTACCAAAAAGCCAAGTTCCATGATTCCCACAGAAGTACAGAGTTCTGCTAAATCACTGAGAACGTGAGAAGAAATGATTACAGTCATCCCAGCTTCTTGCAAAGCCTTGATGATTTCGCGGAAGTGCATTCTAGCAATGGGGTCAAGTCCAGAAACAGGCTCATCCAGTAGTAGTAAAATCGGTTCGTGGATAATCGTTCGCGCTAAACTTAAGCGCTGTTTCATCCCCCGCGACAGCGTAGAAATCCGACTATTGCGTTTATTACCAAGTTGGATTAGTTCTAAAACTTCATGTAAACGTTGAGTGCGGCGTGGTTCTCGTAAACGATAGAGACGCGCAAAATAATCTAGGTAATCCCAGACTGTTAAATCTTCATACAATGGGTAGTCATCGGGTAAGTAGCCAAGACGACGCTTAAGTTTGGGATTACTCTTGTCACGGAGTAGGCGATCGCCATTAATATAAATCTCACCCGTAGTTGGTTCTTCAGCAGTTGCCAACATGCGGATGAGAGTTGTTTTACCCGCGCCATTCGGTCCAATCAGTCCATATACTTCCCCTGCCTGGATTTCTAAATCAATATCATTGACAGCAACATAGCGGTCAAATTGCTTAGTTAGTCCACGGGTGCAAATTGCTAATTCTTTTACCATCGCTGCTGGGGTGCGGCTTGTGATTAACAGCTAACCTAACTTTTTTTACAGCTTTTGTCAGTCTGGTTTCGGAAATTGAAACTGACTGTAAGGAAATTGGCGACATTAAAAAGTAGTTAAGGCATAAGCCTTAACTACTTTTTAATTCTTATTGTGCTATTTAGGAAAACTTTGCAAATAAAACCTTGACTTTTTACTCTACTATCAAGTTATTTCGGATAGTGGTGGAATGACGTTATTAATCCCATTACCAGATGAACCGTTAACTGTATAACGGTATTCGGGAATTGGATATCCAGCTTCGCTAAAGGTTTCACGGATAGCTTTATTAGTGTCGAAGTAAACCTGCCAGTAGTGGTCATTATTGCAATAAGGACGTACTGCTAGTACAGGCCCTGCAAAGTTGAAATCCTGAATTTCTACATCCGGTGCTGGATTTTGAAGGACATTAGGAATTTGGCTAATTTTCGCTTTCAAAAGTGCGATCGCTTCGTTATGTTTCACATCATGATGGAGTTGAGCTACCAAATCAACCCGTCGGTAAGTATTGGCAGAATAATTCTGGATATTGTCAGCAAAGATTTTATTGTTGGCAACAATCGTCAATACGTTATCAGGTGTATTAATACTAGTTGTGAACAACCCAAGTTCCGTAACAGTGCCTGTGACACCTGCTGTCGTGATGAAATCACCAACTTTGAATGGTCGAAAAACGATTAAAAATGCTCCGGCTGCAAAGTTGGCCAGTAGTCCCCCCCATGCTGCACCAATTGCAATACCTGCTCCTGCTAGCAATGCAGCAAAGGAAGTTGTTTCAACCCCAAAAAAGCCGAGAATTGCCACAACTAGAACAATTCTCAACGTAACGCCAATGATATTCAAAAGGTAGTTAATCAGTGTCGGATCAACCTGTTGGCTTCGGAAAGCACGTCGGGCTAGCTTCAATCCAAAATCAATCAAGCGTTGAGCAATCAGCCACAGAGCGATCGCACCTAAAACTTTCAGCCCAAACTGAGTTAAAAGTTGACTAGCAACTACGCTAATTTGTCTGAAATCCATAATTTTTTATTTTTTTGTTTGTGAATTATTAAACACAATAAACATACAATAAATGAAATAAAAATCTCCTATGGATACTTTTTTTTAATTTTTGGTGTGCTATGCAGTAAGGGACTTCCAACTAAAAAAATATCCCATCGCTTTATTGGCAGGGGAGCAAGGAGCAGGGAGCAGGGGGGAGCAACAGTCGTGTTGAGTCCAGAAATTAGGATAATTTATTTTTTGGAGTTCCCTAAAAAGCAAAGTGTTATTGAAGAATGTCTGGAAATTTTTGGACGAATATAAATAGTTTCTGGTGGGGTAGGCATCTTACCTGCCCTAAAAGTACAAGGGGCATTATATAAATAAATTAAAAACTCCATCGGTACATTTTGCTAGGTATGATATTTGATCTGTAAGCATTTACCTAGTAATAATCAGCTATGACCCAGAACTACCGCATTACACTACTCCCCGGCGATGGCATTGGCCCTGAAATTATGGCAGTGGCGGTAGATGTGCTGAAAGTCGTAGGGAAGCAATTTGATCTGAAGTTTGAATTCCAAGAAGCCCTCATTGGTGGTGCAGCAATTGATGCCACAGGTGAACCCCTACCATCCGCTACTCTCGAAGCTTGCCGTAACAGTGATGCTGTGTTGCTTGCTGCCATTGGTGGTTATAAGTGGGATTCCTTACCATCCAATTTACGCCCAGAAGCAGGTTTGTTAGGACTACGTGCAGGTTTAGGATTATTTGCCAATTTACGCCCAGCGAAAATTTTGCCCCAGTTAATCGACGCCTCGACTTTGAAACGCGAAGTTGTGGAAGGCGTGGATATTATGGTGGTGCGCGAACTCACTGGCGGGATTTACTTCGGTAAGCCTAAAGGGATTTTTGCCACAGAAACTGGTGAGAAACGCGGTGTAAATACAATGGTTTACAGCGAATCTGAAATTGAACGCATTGGGCGGGTAGCTTTTGAAGCAGCCCGGAAACGTGGTGGAAAACTTTGTTCAGTAGATAAGGCGAACGTATTAGAAGTATCTCAGTTGTGGCGCGATCGCATCACCCAACTTTCACAAGAATACCCAGATATCGAACTCTCTCATTTATATGTAGATAATGCTGCTATGCAGTTAGTACGCGCTCCCAAGCAATTTGACACTATAGTTACAGGCAACTTGTTTGGTGATATTCTCTCTGATGCTGCTGCCATGCTCACAGGTAGTATTGGAATGTTACCCTCAGCTAGTTTGGGTGCTTCTGGGCCTGGTGTGTTTGAACCAGTTCATGGTTCCGCCCCAGATATTGCCGGACTTGATAAAGCAAATCCTCTAGCACAGGTTTTGAGTGCGGCGATGATGTTGCGCTATGGTTTAGACCAACCAAAGGCAGCAGATCATATCGAACAAGCCGTATTGCAAGTTTTAGAACAAGGCGATCGCACTGGGGACATAATTTCCCCAGGAAAAAATCTCCTTGGTTGCCGCGCTATGGGAGACTCACTCATTAAGGCTATTGAACAAAAATAATTTTGTCGAGCAACTTGGGCAATTTGGCAACCTTTGCTATAAGTTTCGGGTAGACTAAAGGGAAATCTAGCAATCAAATAACAGTCGATAGTGTACGCATTACGACAAGGACAAGCAAATTTTACCGCCCCGAAGAACCAATCGCCTCTGATTGATCCCGCCGTAATCAGAGCCGCTGGGCAGATTTACTACACTCACTGTGAAGTACATCCCGAAATAGCTGGGCAACCTTCCGGTGTAGCAATTAATCGAATGACTCATCGAGGTAAGGTTATTTTTACCAACCAACCAGTTCTCTTACCTCAAGAATGTTTTGTGCCCTTGAGCCAAATTGAATCGCACATTTATTAGTCATTGGTCATTGGTCATTGGTCATTAGTCATTAGTCATTAGTTCTCGACAAATGACAAAAGATAAACGACAAATGACACAAGACAAATGACAAAGGACTAATGACTGTATGGACATTTTGTTCGCCATCCCGGCGAGTGTAATAGTCTTTGCTTTAGGTGCATCTATTGGTAGTTTTCTCAATGTTATTGTTTATCGGTTACCTGCTGGGTTGTCAATTCTTTGGCCGCCTTCTCGTTGTCCTAAATGCTTAAACCAGCTAAAAGCTTACGACAATGTACCAGTATTCGGCTGGATTTCTTTAAGAGGGCGGTGTCGATATTGCAAAAGCAAAATTTCTGTCCGTTATCCTGTGGTAGAAGGGGTAACGGGCATAATTTTTTTACTGATTTTTTTGGTATTTCAAGTTTCGATTTTAACAATAGGCTATTGGGCTTTTTGCAGTTGGTTATTAGCGCTATCACTTATCGATCTAGATACAATGACCCTACCTAATCCACTTACTCAGTCGGGTTTAGTGCTAGGGATTTTGTTTCAAATGGTGGTTGGTTTTTTACCAGAAGCTAGTTTAGTAGCATTGGTAAATCACCTGATGATGGCCATAGTTGGTGCAGTATTGGGCTTATGGCTGTTTGATGCGATCGCCCTACTGGGTTCAATTGCCTTTGGTAAAACTGCAATGGGTGCAGGTGATGCTAAGTTAGCAGCCATGATGGGAGCCTGGTTAGGCTGGAAATATTTACTCTTGGCTAGTTTTATTGCCTGTGCGCTGGGAGCCTTAATTGGCAGTGGTGTTATTATACGTAGACGCAAAGCCGCAAATCAAGAAACATCGCGACAAAAGTTAGGACAAAAGATGCCTTTTGGCCCTTTTCTGGCTTTAGGATCTGTGATTACCCTCTTTAGCGGTGAAGCCATTTTGTCTAGCTACCTGCGGTTATTTTTTCCAGCGTCTTGAATTGGAGTAGGGAAGAGGCAAGGGGGCAAGAAAGGAGAGTTTTCCCCTCTGCTCCTCAATGCCCAATGCCCAATGCCCCATGCCCAATGCTCCATACCCAATGCCCATTCATAAAAAATATTTATAATTCGTGACTGTAACCAACATTACCCCATCAGCCCTTCACATTTTGATAATATTCAGCTTGTGACTTGTATTACCCTCTTAACGACGATTAACCGTTGGCAAGTACAACTAGTGCAACAGATGCCGCTTGTTCAGAACCTAGCAATACGAATAATTGATTTGGGTAGGAGGGGGAAAGCATCTTATTTGGAGGTTGGTATTCTCATGGCGTTGTCAGTACGTCCATATAATTAAGTCTGCTGAAAAAAAGAGCAAGAGACTTGTATTGGCATAAGTATTTTCGTTAAGCTGGCAACCAAAGATCAAAATTAAGGTCTGAATTGCTTAAAAGCGTAGTTTAACGATGTAGTCATGAGTCATTAGTAAAGACAAATGACTCTTAACTAAGGACAACCCAATACGGTTTAACATCTTTTCGACCTCATACCCACTTAAAATAAAATAAAAAATGGCTAACAACGAAGAATCACGTGGTTTAAAGTCTCTATTTGATTGGTTTGCAAATCGACGGAAGTCAGGATCTACCAGCCTCGAACGCCAAGAACGTGAAATTGCTGATGGTCTGTGGCATAAATGTTCTAAGTGCGGCGTCTTGGCATATACAAAAGACCTGAAAGCCAATCAGATGGTTTGTGTCGAATGTGGTCATCACAATCGGGTAGACAGCGATGAGCGCATCCGTCAATTGATAGATCACAATACCTGGAAACCGCTGGATGAGCATTTGCGTCCAACTGATCCGCTGGAATTTCGCGATCGCAAACTCTACAGCGATCGCTTGCGGGAAACACAAGATAAAATTGGCTTAATAGACGCAGTTAGAACTGGTTTGGGTCAAATCAATGGTTTGCCCATTGCCCTTGGGGTTATGGACTTCCGTTTTATGGGTGGTAGTATGGGTTCGGTCGTGGGAGAAAGACTCACCCGCATGATTGAGCAAGCCACTCAACGACGATATCCTGTAGTTATCGTCTGCACCTCCGGCGGCGCGAGAATGCAAGAAGGTATGCTCTCTCTGATGCAGATGGCGAAAATCTCCGCAGCGCTACAGCGCCATAAAGACGCTCGATTATTATATATTCCAGTTTTGACCAATCCGACAACGGGCGGCGTTACCGCTAGTTTTGCAATGTTGGGCGATATAATTTTGGCAGAACCCAAGGCAACCATTGGTTTTGCTGGTCGGCGAGTGATTGAGCAAACCCTACGGGAAAAACTACCCGAAAATTTCCAGACTGCTGAAGATTTGCTCCAGCATGGTTTTGTTGATGATATCGTACCCCGTACCCAATTAAAGAACACCCTAACTCAGCTGATTGCTCTACACCAGCCTGTATTAACAACACCTCACATGGTTTTGTGGGAAACAATGTCCTTGACTTCTACCGCCGCAGAATAAAGTTTGGGGAATGGGGCACAAGAGGCAGAGGGGCAGAGGGGCAGAGGGGCAGAGGGGCAGAAGGGGCAGAGGGGAAAAACTTACTGCAACTTCCCTCTGCTCCCCTGCTCCCTAACTTCTTTGTGGCTCTTGGAGAAACATGAGTGGAACAAGGGCTACTAGTCGGAATAGACCAGAGAGGACAAACAAGCTTAGTAAACCTCCAGACTGAGCAAATTGGGCGATGAAACTGCCTATAGTTGTGCCTAAAGCACCACTTACTCCAGCGACGGCAGCTGCGATCGCAAAGTAGATAGACTGATTTTGAGTTGGTGCGATCGCTAATTGTATATTGTTGTTGCACAAGTCAATTGCCGCCCAAGTCCCCCCAATCAGGATGTGTAACAGTGGCAACCACAGCCAAATATCAAGGCGATTAACACTAATCCCTAGCCACAGCAGTGGTGTCGCTGCAACCAAAATCCCAATACAGATGAGGATGGGACGATTACCTATCTTGTCTGCTAATCTTCCCCACAGAATAAGCATCAGCAAAGTTGCCCCCGCTTGAAGGCTGTTGTAGATAGTCACGTAACTTACATCCAAATCCAGCGTATCCAGCATATAGAGGTTAAAAAAAGGACTGCTGAGGTTAACAGCAAGCGTCCAAAAGCTGAAATACAGCAGAAATATCAAAAAGTTAGAGTTTTTCCAAACACTGTTAGCTGATTGGTTTTGTGGTGGATCAATTGATTGAGCAACTTCAGAAGATTCATCTTTTGCAACCTCTGATTGAATCTCACTTGTTTGAGTTAACTTGCCATAATAAGTGTTTTGCGTAGCTTGCAGCCGTAGGCATCGCGGATTCATATCCACCTGGAAATATTGACACCCCAATCCCATAATTCCAAAGACAACGCTTACCAGTAGAACTAACCCATAACCTTGTAGAGATCCTCCATACCAATGTGATACAAGTAGACCGGCTATTGGTACGCAAACCAAATTAGTTAGACTAGCGGCGCTACTGCGTAGCCCAAAATACCTACCTCGCAATCGTCGGGGAACTATCATTGCCACCCAACTTAGCCACGATGCAGTTCCTAGTCCTCCCAAAAGATTGCTGAATAGAACAATCAAGAGTGTCAATATGACTAGCTGTTGAGTATCAACCACTCCCCAACTGGCGCTGGCAATACCAATTACTAAAATTAGCCATAGCAGCCGACCAATTCCGTGTGTCCGAAGCGAATATTGAAAACGGCTGGTGCTGCGTTCCGACAAATAAGCACCCAACGGCTGAATAAGATTGACCAACATAGGGATAGAGCAAAGCATCCCAAATACCACTGGACTAGCACCTAATTCCACCAATAAATTGCTGAGTAAAATCCCGCCAGTTCCAAGGGAGTAAACCGATGCTAAGACAGAATCCGCAGTAGAAGCTTTTAAACTAGTGCGAATAGTATCCTTGGGAATTCGAGAGTTTGGAGAGATTGCTGTTGGTGGTAAGGCAATCTGGGGAAATTCCAGAGTCAGTGGCGCAGTTGTTTCAACCTGAACAGAATCCATAATCTATGTTTATGGGTGAAGTACCCTGGATAAATCCGGTTGCAGAGGAATTCAGTATGCTTTATAGCATTGCTGATAATTTTTCGTTATTTTAGCTTGCAATTCTCAACAAAAATTTCAAATAAGTAAAATTTCACTCCTTAGCAACAGAAGGTATAAGTAAGAAGAGAGAAACTGTTATCTGTCTGTGATTAAGAAAAGATTATTTAATTTTTTGGGATTGATGATGGCGATCGCGATCGCTATTATTGCTTGTCAAAGCTTACAATTACCAAGCAAACCCTTAACATCTACCGCAGTCACTATTAAACTCAGTGGTTGGGGAGGTTCTCCCGTTGAGCAAAAGCTCTTGAGACAAGTACTGCAAGACTTTGAGGCACAACATCCAACCATTAAGGTCAAATATGAGGTAATTTCCGACCAATACATGGATGTAATCAAAACTCGTTTGGTTGGGGAAGCTGCGCCCGATGTTTTTTATCTAGATGCGCTGGAAGCTCCTTTCTTGATGAGTCAAAATGTCTTGGAACCGTTAGATAGTTATATCACTCCCAAATTTGACTTAGTAGACTTCGAGGATACCCTACTCAACAGTTTTAAATATCAGAACCAGATTTACGGTCTTCCCAAAGACTATTCCACCCTTGCTTTGTTTTATAACAAAAAAGCCTTCGCCTTTGCAGGCTTGAGTAATCCACCAGCGACTTGGGATGAATTACGTAACTACTCGAAACAATTGACAGGCAAAATTAACAAATACGGCTTTGGAGAAATTCCAGAATTGGCGCGTCAAGCTTATAAAATTAAAGCCTTTGGTGGACAACTTGTTGATCAAAATGGTTCTGCCACCTTTGCCAGTGAAGCAGGTTTACAAGGTTTAGAGTTGGTAGTAAACCAGTATCAAAAAGACCGATCCTCTGCCCAAAAATCTGATGTGGGGACAAACTCAGGTAGTGAAATGTTTGGTCAGAGTAAAGTGGCAATGGTGATTGAAGGTAACTGGGCAATTCCCTATTTAACTGAAACCTTTCCCCAAGTAGAGTTTGCTACTGCACCAGTGCCTACTATTAATGACAAAAAAGGCACGATGGTATTTACAGTTGCCTACGTAATGAATAAGCAAGCACAACACAAAGCCGAAGCCTGGGAGTTGATTTCTTATCTTACAGGTAAAGAAGGAATGCAAAAGTGGACAGGAACAGGGTTTGCTTTGCCAACACGTAAATCAGTAGCAAAGAATTTGGGTTATGACCAAGATCCATTGCGATCGCCATTAGTGGCGGGAGTGGATTATGCTACATCTTGGCAGGTGGGTAAATATCCAGGTGCGATCGTGAATAACTTTGAGAATCAGTTTATCAGCGCCTTGTTGGGGCAACAACCATTAAAGCAAGCGATGATGAAGGCACAGAATGAAGCTAATCAGCAGATTAAAGCGATGGATTGACCGAAAATCAATGCCTTTGCGGATGTCTATGTTTGCTTCGGTTAGTAGTTCTATCAGAATACAGGCACGAGAGCGATCGCTAACTTCCAGTGGCTAAGTATCGCATTGTATCCTTTTTTTATGGATCTTTTTTTTGCAATTCCATCAGCAGATAGGTGTTTAACTGGTAGTAGCGTTGGAGTGAGGCAGAGTAAGCAGCGCGTAGTTCTTCGTTAGCTATTTTGGCGCGTAAATCTTCAAATATTTCAATAGCTACTTGAATATGTGTTTGGGCTGGTTGTAAATTACCCTGACTGGATTCTAGGAGAGCTATATGAAAGAGCATTTTGGCTTCCTCTTCCCTGTCCCCAACTGCACGGAGTATTGTTAAAGCTTGGTTGTAGTATTTAAGCCCTTCTTGTTTTTCTCCTAAAGAGTAATTGTAGACAGCGCCAATATTACTGAGGATAGTAGCTTCCCTTCTTCTCTCGCCCACTGCACGGAGTAGGGGTAAAGCTTGGTTGAAGTATTTGAGCGCTTCTTGCTCTTCTCCTAATGAGATGTAGACAAAGCCAATATCGTTGAGGGTGCGGGCTTCCACTTTTCTGTCGCCCACTGCACGCCCTATGGGTAAAGCTTGGTTGAGGTATTTGAGCGCTTCTTGCTTTTCTCCTAAATCAGAGTAGACAATGCCAATATTGATGAGGGTGCTGGCTTCCATTCCCTTGTCCCCCACAGCACGGAGTATTGGTAAAGCTTGGTTGAAGTATTTGAGCGCTTCTTGCTTTTCTCCTAAATTGTCGTAAACTTTGCCAATATAGGCGAGGGTGACGGCTTCCACTTTTGTGTCCCCCACAGCACGGCTTATGGGTAAAGCTTGGTTGAGATATTTGAGCGCTTCTTGCTTTTCTCCTAATGAGCCGTAGACACTGCCAATATTGTTGAGGGTGCTGGCTTCCATTCCCTTGTCCCCCACTGCACGGAGTATTGGTAAAGCTTGGTTGTAATATTTGAGCGCTTCTGGCTTTTCTCCTAAATCGTCGTAGACTTTGCCAATATTGTTGAGGGTTTCGGCTTCCCAGGGTTTATCATCAACTTGTTGCCAAAGCTTCAGCGCTTCTTGGTATTTTGCGATCGCTTGTCGCAATGATTCTGCTGTCCCTTGTTGATAAAGTTTCAATCCCTCTTGAAAAACACGTTCAGCAGCAGCACGAGTGGCATTTTGTTGAGTGGTTCCTGGGCGCTGTGCTATCTGCAACCCTATGTTTCTTGGTGTCGCCCCCACAGCATCAGCAAGCATTACCGTACTCAGCAACAAAGTTAAACTGTAGTGGGTCACTTTTGGTAGAAACCACCAGCAAAACCCCTGATTATTTGCACTCCCCATGATTTATCAGTCTCAATAAGTGATTATTTACAGCCTATCCCGTCGGCATCAATTCCGATTATGTTCACACATGCCTCATCTCGAAGAGACATAAAGATTCTTGCAAGTCTTGGACGAATTTTTGAATCGTGTCGAAGGTAATCCCGATGGATCTATTTCTTACTCTTGAGACTCTACCTTTTGGATAAACTTCTGAATTGCTTGTAAATACGAGTTACTTCCAGGTTGATAAATTTGGACATGTTTTCCTTTTGGAATTAATAAAAGTTGTTTGGGTTCAGGGGCAGCATCATATAACTGCTGACTCATGTAGGATGGAACAATGCTGTCATCAGTTCCATGAATAAATAAAACGGGAAGACGTAGAGAACGAACTTTAGAAATAGAATCAAACTTTTGTGTTAGCAGCAACTCGATGGGAAACATCCGTAACCAATCTCTATATTTGATTTCCTCTGCCATTGATGTAAAGGAGCTTTGCACAATTAATCCACTAGCTTCTGGATGTTTTACTGCCAAATCTATAGCAACTGCTCCCCCCATTGATTCGCCGTAAATGATAATTCTCTCAGGAGGTATTTGTTGTATTTTTACTAAATAATTCCAGGCTATTTGACTATCTTGATAAAGCTGAGACTCACTAGGAAAACTCCCTTTACTACTACCAAAACCTCGGTAGTCAATCACTAATACAGAAAACCCCAACTGTCGCATTGCTTGAAGTCTGCCTATGTAATTGTAGTAACCTTTATTATTAGCAGCACCACAAAAGTATAAAAATGTTTTAGGTGATTTTAAAATTTTTACAGGCTCATTTGGAATTAAAGAAACTTTCTCTTTTGGTAATGGTGCTGGAATCCACCAGCCATGTATATATTCATTAGAGTCGGTAATAGGTAAACGCACATCTTTGTAAGGAAGAAAAAAGTCGGGTGAACTAGGTAGCGTTAAGATTTGTGGAGTGGGGCTAAATATCAAAGAACGCTGCCGAACAAACAAAAATAGACAAGTTGAAATGTAGGCGATCGCTATTGCTCCTAGACTTGTTAGCAGCAGTTTTCGATGATTAAAATATTTCATATTCCTAAAGTTATTTTCCAAAACTACCAAAAGGTGCAATGTCTACGACGGGCTACGCCTACGCCATTTTTATTAGCCCATTTCTAAAACAATCCCCATTCTAGTTTCAGAGTTTCTAACTTAGGATTTTTTACACTCATTCTTCTACACTCTTCTAAAAATTCTTTGACTTGTTCTTCATTAAGACTTAAGCCACCATCTTGTAGATTATTGATGTAAGTAATCACATCTGAAGTTGTTAAAGCCGAACTTATTTCTTCTAGAAGAATAGCATTTCTAACTTCACGACAAACCAACTCAATATCTGATGAAGTAAATCTCCCACTTTTATCTGCCAGGATTTCAAAGTTGACTAGCTGATTAATATCAATTTTTGACAAGTAGTATTGGAATAAATCTCTTCTCTCTACTTGATCGGGTGGAAAAACAGGAATCTTCCAATCCAATCTACCAGAACGCTTCAAAGCACTATCAATGCCACTCAAATAATTAGTAGCAGCAATGACAATTACATCACTATTTTGGAGATTATTTAGTTCTATGAGTAATTGGTTGATAGTTGCTTTTTGGTCTGTGTGTGCGTTGTCATTGTTACGATTAAAACCAATACTGTCTAATTCATCAATGAATAAAAGTGAAGGAGACTTTTTCTTGGCTTGAGCAAAGATATCGCGAATATTCTTTTGACTTTGCCCGATCCAAACACTGACAATATCGGCAGGAGAGAACTTAAAGAAATATCTCCCCGACTCATTAGCAAAGGCATTTGCTAGTAGAGTTTTACCACATCCTGGTAAGCCATAAAAAAGAATTCCACCAATTGAACTTTTGTATCCTTTAGATTGCAGCTTCAGGAGTCTAGTTAGTTTCTCTTTTTCTTCATTCAGCCCTTGTACTTGGCTAAAGTCAAGCTTAAATTCTTTGACGCGGTTAGTAGTTGGATATGCTTGGACTAAACTAGGTTTTTGAGCCACATACTCAAAAGATGGATAGTTGATAGAATCAAATGATACTGGGACTAATTGGTGTTTTTCATAATCAGGAGCCATGATTACAACTTGGAAGCGATCGCCATAATATCCAGAAAACTTATATTCTAATATTTCCTTAGCTTTTTTCAGTTGGTAATAGTTGCGTGCTATCTCAAAACCGGGGATTACCAACCAAAGACTTTCGAGTTTATTTGGCCATACTTTTGATTTTCTCAAAACTCTTTTAATTGAATCTAAAAAGAGATTATTATCCTGAAATTCTTGATATTTGAGAGTTTCTATCTCAACCAACACCTGATTTTTTACATAGACTTCTATGATTTCACTTTGGTACTCTTCATCATCATCCGATGTATTTTCATCTATTGTTTCCTCATCTCTGGAGGTCAACTCAACTTCACAGCCGATATTAGACAATCCATATCCGATACTTTCCAATGTTTTAATAGCAAAATATTTGAGATAGATATATTCTTTACTTTCCTGTTGCCACTTCAGGGTGTAAAAATGTTCAGCTTTCATCTTCAGTAATAACTGTGACTCAGCCTGTATCTGGGCTTTTTGTAATTCTAGAAAGTAATCTTGCAAAGATGTATCATCTTCCTCTATTTCATAATATGGAAGTTCCAGCAGTAGACGAAAATGGGCGTATACTTCCTCTTTATGTTCAATAGAGACTTCATTTGGATATTTACACCTGAGAGTAAAAGTAAAAGGAATTTTACTGGCAACTCTATCTACTAAGTATCCTAAAGCATCTTCTTGCTGATGAGCTTGGATTTCTAATACCGATGGACAATGAAATAAAATGAAAAACTGTTCAGAATTATATTTATTCGCATATAGGGATATCTGTTCAAACTGCTGATCAAATTTTTCAGAATCAAGCAATTCTAAACCAGTGTTGCCAAGTATAATACTGGTCATGGTTGAGCGATAAAACTGAAAAATACTAGCATCGGAGATAGAATTTTCTTGTTCATCTTCACAATCTTTATCTTCTGAAGCAATACTTGTAGGAATTTTCCTAGCGGCAGCTTTTGGTATACTATTATAGCCACCATACTGATATTTTCTAATTAATTCATAATTAAAGATTTTGACAACAATATCAGAGAAGAAATCTTCTACTTGTGGAATTAAAAAAATACCTACTGGCTGTTGAGAATCTAAACATGCCTGGAATCGTTCATATTCTTGTTCAGAGCCAAAATCAAACAAGTAGTAGAAAAAATCGTGTTTGACTGAAATTGCCTCTTTTAGTTTGGCTGAAATAGATTGAGATTCAGCAACTTCATTTATTGGTTCTACACCTTTAATAGAAATAGCTATTTTTGTATCTAAGGGAATATGCAAATTCAACTGAGGATTTGCACAAAGCCCCAATTCATCAAGAGCAGTATTAAAATCATCTATGAATGATTGACTTCTACGCTGGTAGCCAAACTGTTCTATGATAGTTTTGACTCGTAGGCTTTTTTGAGTTTTACCAGTTCTCTGGAGTTTACTTTTAATTGTACGTAAGTAGTCTGTATATGACATTTTGTGAGCATCCCAAGGAAACTAAATATATAGTTCCCTAACTTACATATCCAGTTAACTCACACAAGCAATGTCTTTATCAGGACTTACGCAAGTGTCACAAAAAATAAAATTTTTTTGCTTGTAGTAAGGGCTTCAGCCCTTATTTTGAGGACTAAAGTCCTCACTACAAACTTAAAATAATATGCCAGTTGCGTAAGTCCTATTTATTTTTGTCCGAGAGTACGATAAATAATCATGCACAATCCATCGCTACAGCCGGGTTAGTGCGAGATTAGATGGAGGTTCAGTAGTGTTTGAAATCAACAGGCGGCGGATTAACCCCAGGTGGAATATCACCGAAGACTTGGCTGGGTATATGTTTATGATGCCCACCATTCTAGTTTTGGGAACTTTTGTAGTTTTACCCATTCTCTACGCCGTTTTTCTTTCCTTGCAAAAAGTTCAACTTCTTGGCGGTATTGAGTACGAATTCATTGGTTTTCGGAACTTCACGCGATTAGCTGAAGATGAAAGAGTTTGGATTGCTTTGAGAAACACAGCCGAATATGTAGCCATTGTTGTACCAACTCAAACTATCCTGGCTTTAATTCTGGCGGTAACTCTGAATTCTGGAATTCGCGGTAAAAACTGGTGGCGTATCCTCTATTTTTTGCCGACAGTCACTTCTTCAGCAGTGCTGACACTCATCTTTATGTGGATTTATAACACTGATGGGCTACTAAACGATTTTCTCGCTTTTGTGGGGCTACCTACTTATAACTGGTTGGGTGATCCAGCAGTTGCGCTCAAAGGCATTATGATCATGAATATTTGGTCAACCGCACCGTTTTTCATGGTGATTTATCTGGCGGCGTTGCAAGATATACCCCAAACACTTTACGAGGCCGCGGAACTTGATGGTGCAAATGGATGGCAGCAATTTATCCACATTACTCTTCCCTTACTTAAGCCTGTAACCTTCTTTGTGGCAACAGTGGGGGTAATTGGCACTTTTCAACTTTTTGACCAGTCTTACATCTTCTCTGGCGGTACTGGCGGGCCAAACAACGCTACCTTAACTGTGGTGCTGCTGATTTATCAAGCTGTGTTTCGGAATTTACAAATGGGATATGCCGCTGCGATCGCATTTTTGTTGGCAGCAGTGATTATTGCCATCACTTTGATTCAGCGGCGACTTTTTGGAGGTGAACGCATTTGACTAACATCTCTGGCTTATCATGGCTCAAAGCCCTGTTGTATGTCTTGCTGACACTCTATGCCATCATTACCCTAATTCCCTTTCTCTGGGCACTTTCAGCATCATTTAAGCCGCTAACAGAAATTGTCAGTGGTGAACCCAACTTTCTCCCCAAGAATTTTACTCTCGATAACTACAAGCAAATCTTTCTTCAAGAACCGCTATTTTGGCGCTGGTTGTTCAACAGTGTAGCGATCGCCATTAGCGTCACGCTTTTAAACTTGTTATTAAACTCAATGGCTGGTTATGCCTTGGCAAGACTGCGCTTTGTAGGTAAGCGCTTTTGGTTCTTCTTAATTTTGGCTGTCCTGGCAGTACCAGCGCAAATCACCCTAATTCCAACATTTTTGATTTTGAAAGCGATCGGCTGGCTAAATTCTTACCAAGGCATGATTGTGCCTAGCATGGTGAATGCCACTTTTATCTTCATGATGCGGCAGTTTTTTGTTAACTTTCCTAAAGAACTAGAAGAAGCAGCTCAACTGGATGGCTTAAATACTTTTGGAATTTTTCGACATATTGTCTTACCTCTGGCAAAACCAGCACTAGCAGCACAGGCAGTGTTTGTATTCATGGGGAGTTGGAATAATTTTTTACTGCCTATAGTTATCCTATTTGACCCAGAAATGTTTACCCTTCCTTTGGGGCTGAACACCTTTAAAGGTCAATACATCAGCTATTGGAACTACATTATGGCGGCTTCTATGGTCTTCACTCTGCCCGCTTTAGGTATTTACGCCTTTTTTAACCGTTACTTTATTCAAAGCGTCACCTTTACCGGGGGAAAAGGTTAATAGTCATTAGTCATTAGTCAAGAATTAAAAATTCTTCCCCTGCCCCATTCCCAATGCCCCATGCCCAATGCCCCATTCCCTAAACAGTATTTTGGGCAACAAATTGCACTCCTAACGTGATATTGGTATTACAGAGACTCAATCTCTATCTATTAGTTAACAAGCATTATGGGTTTTGCAGACCTATCGATCGCAGAGATAGCAGCCGACTACAGCATTCCTGTAGAAAAAGTGTTTTCTCTGTGCAACCAACT
Source organism: Nostoc sp. CALU 1950 (assembly GCF_051172895.1). Taxonomy (NCBI): domain Bacteria; kingdom Bacillati; phylum Cyanobacteriota; class Cyanophyceae; order Nostocales; family Nostocaceae; genus Nostoc; species Nostoc sp. CALU 1950. The sequence goes on from NZ_JBDNJQ010000008.1 coordinate 53,468, forward strand.
GGGAATCGCCTACAAACACCAAAAGACCCGTTTGGCGTTAGAAGATGCAAAGGCAATTATTTCCCAAATATCGTCTGAAACACACCCAAAAGGTACTAGCGACTCGGTGGGTGATCATGAGGTCAACTGAAGGGTGATCTCGGCTTTGGCTAATCACTGGTAGCTAATGGCAAAAAACAATGAGTCATTAGCAATTAGCAGCTTGGAGATTGAGAATCGCTTTCTTAGCTGTGTTGAGCGTCAAAATTTTTTTAAGGGGAAACATGTTTAGAAGACTAATTGGCGTTGTTGTGGCCACTGTTTTACTCTCGTTTCAGTTGTTTGTCGGTAGCGCGACAGCAGTGGAACTGGACAAAGCTACCCGAACAGTGCCATTAAATACTCAAGGTGAGGTCACCGTACTCAGCCTTAAACAAGTCAAAGAAGGCAAACGCTTATTTAATTACGCTTGCGCCCAATGTCATGCTGGGGGAGTTACCAAAACAAACCAGAACGTGGGACTAACTCCAGAGGATTTGGCACTGGCAACACCCAACCGTAATAACGTTGAAGGCTTGGTGGATTACCTGAAAAATCCCACTACTTACGACGGGGAAGAAGAGATTTCCGAAATACACCCCAGTATCAAAAGCGCAGATATTTTCACAGCAATGCGAAATCTGACAGATGATGACTTGGAAGCGATCGCCGGTCATATTCTCTTGCAACCCAAAATTGTTGGTACTAAGTGGGGAGGTGGAAAAATCTATTACTAAATCCCGGAATTAGTACTGAGTCATTGGGAATTGGGCATTGGGAATTGGGTATTGGATATTGAAAATTGAAAATTGAAAAGAGGCAGAGGGGCGGGGTGTGGGGCAAAGGGGAAAACTCTTCTCCCTGCTCCCTTGCTTCTTCCCTATTCCCCATTCCCCATTCCCTAGTTTTCACAACAGCACAAAATGTTCCTGTTTAGCACACAAAAAAATTTGAAAAACCATAATATTCCTAAAGAAAAAATAAAAATCTCTTATTTAACTGTTTACCTTGATTCACGGGCTTTTTGGGCTATGGCAATCTAGTATTTATTACTGATTGCACAGCTTTTTGCCATAAATTGCTCCCCATTATTAAAAAAAAATTGTATCTATGACAGATTGTCATATTTGGTGTTGATTTTATTTAAAATAGAGAAAGAGAAAAAAATTAGATGTTAGGAGAGAGCTATGAAATTAATTTCGGCAAGCTGGCGACGCCTTAGTTTAGCTGTATTGACAATCCTTTTAGTTGTTAGCAGCTTTGCTGTTTTTACTCCCAGTGCTTCGGCTGAAACCTATCAGGTGAAATTGGGTAGCGATAAAGGAATGCTCGCATTTGAACCGAAAAAGTTGACTATCAAACCAGGCGACACAATTGAATGGGTGAACAATAAAGTTCCTCCCCATAATGTTGTGTTTGATGCTGCCAAAAACCCCGCTAAGAGCGCTGATTTAGCGAAATCTCTGTCTCATAAAAAGATGTTGATGAGTCCTGGTCAAAAGGAAACAACTACCTTCCCCGCAGACGCAGCACCTGGTGACTACACCTTCTACTGCGAACCCCACCGTGGTGCTGGCATGGTTGGTACAATCACAGTCGAAGGCTAGAAACATTGTCGTTGGCACAAGATGATTTCTCAGTGAAATTAGCTCATAGCAACACGCCACACTCCTAGAGTGACGCACAAAATGTATAAATGGCGGTAACGAATCCCATCCTCCCCTAAGACGCTAAACAACCTGTGGCGATGGAAGGGTGAACTCGTTACCGCCAATTTTGATCAAATTTGACTTAATCGGGGATTAATCACGTTTATACTCTTGCTGGAGGCTTGTTGCGAGGAAATTCTGTTGAGAATACTTTTATTAATCTTACTGTCGGCAATCGCTCTATTCAAATTGACATTCATTAGTCCAGCCCTCGCTGCCGAACCATCTAATGGGGCTAAAATTTTTGAGGCTAACTGCGCTTCTTGCCATATAGGTGGCGGTAACATCCTTATCAGCCAGAAAACCTTGAAAAAGGAGGCATTGTCAAAGTACTTAGAAAATTATGATAGCGACTCAATTCAGGCAATTATCCACCAAGTACAAAATGGTAAAAATGCCATGCCTGCCTTTAAAGGCAAGTTAAGTCATGAGGATATTCTTGAGGTAGCTGCTTACGTATTCCAAAATGCAGAACAAGGCTGGTAAATTAGCATACTGTCTAGTTCTTGTGGGGTAAGCATCTTGCTAGCTTTAGGTTACGGGCAAGCGAAACACTCACCCCACAATAATTTAGTTGAGTATTCTTTTATATATAAATCCTATTTGATTGCGTAAAAAAACTCAGTACACATCTTTTTTCTTTCTTATTCCCTATCCCTCACTACGCAAGTTAGTTCAGGAATAAAATCCCATTTTTATATGACGAACTAGCGATCGCCAGTTCGTCAACTGCTAAAAACGATATTCTAAAGATGAATGATAAATTTATAATTTTTATCATTCATTGCTTCTAGCTTGTTTATTAATCCAAAACCACCCACTGGTGATTATTTTTCTGGATTAGACTTTTGTCTGTTTTCTTTCACTTCGCGCAACCGTTCTACTAATTTTTGATCAGATTCAGCAGAAGATGTAGCCTGACCACTATTTACTCTCGGCAGCACTAATGGTTCGGAAGTGGTAGCTGCCGATGAAGGTGTGGGCTGATTATTTCTGATTCGTAGTTCAGATAATGGTTTGGGAGTAGTTGTCGGTGATAACTCAGGCTGATTGCTATTAACTCCTGGTGCAGCTAATGGTTTGAGAGTACCTGTTGATGCAGGCTTGGGCTGGTTATTTCTGATTTGCAGATCAGGGAATGGTTTAGCAGTAGCTGCTGGTAAGGGGGTAATAAGCTGATTGTTATTGACTCCCGGTGCAGATAATGACGAGGGCTTTTGCTCTTGAGTAGCCCCAGTGGTATTGCTAGTGTTGTTTTGGAAAACGAGGTTAAAGGGATAGGAACTGATTTGTTTATCTCCCTTGGGGGATTGCTTGTTGAAGTATTCTCTTGCTTTTGATTGCAATTCAGGGGAAACTAACTTGTCTTGAAATTTGATATCTAAGACCTTGCCATCAGGATCTACCACTAATACGCCCAAAACAGCACCTTCAAGATTCGGCTTATCTGTGGGTAATATTTGGCGGATGACTGATTTTTGTTCAGCGTTAGGGTATTCTTGCTGGACTTCTTTTCTCAGGTTTGCGTAAGAGTCTAGCTGTGCAATTGTCTGTTGAGTTCCCTTCAACGATAAATCGGCTGTCTGGGATGTGCTTACCCTAGTTCCGATTAAAGTATTCTCACTCCTTGGAGCTTGTTTGAGAGAATTTATCAGCTGGTTTTGAGTCATTTTAGACGCATCATTCGCCGATGGCGTCATTTGTGCATTCGTATTTACCTGTGCTGTTGCAATGGGGGCAGTGTTAGATAAGTTTGGAGATTGGGCATTCCGCAGAATATCATCAGGTACTTGTTGCGACTGCAATTCTGGCAACCTATTTACAGCAAGGGGCTGAGGTGGCTCGTATTTGCTGGCACTGTCACTCACACTAGGAACTGATGGAGAGAATTTGGGGCTGGTATTGAATTTAGAGGTGTCAACTCTAGAGGCATCAAATCGCAAATTGTCACTAGGAATCATCCGCAAAGACTGTCTTGTAGGCAAAGAGGAGACTCGATAGTTATTCGATGATGGGGGTAGTGGAGGCAGTACTAGCTGACTGGATGGCGGTGGCGCTAATGGAGGTAATCCAGTTTGGGCACTAAAGTTTGGAGCAGAAAGTGGCGCTATTGGAGGAAGTTGTTGTAAACCAATTTGGGGAGTGCTTTGGGGCAAGCGGTTTTGGTCGGCTTGGCTCAATGCCAAAAGTCCGACTGTTTTTGATGATGCTGTTTCTTTGGGCTTGTTAGACTCCATAGGCATCAATGGCACAATCATAGCGATCGCACCGTGAATGCCAAGAGAAGCTATAGCTGCTATCCCAATTGGCTGGCTTAAGATATCTGGTATATTTTTCAGCAGGGAGACGTAAGACATAGCTGTTATCGTTCACTCGACTCAGTTGCAGTTGACTAGCGATTTTCTCTTTCCGACTATATTGCAATATTTTGCAAGATATGCGTCCCTCTAAGGAAATAATATTTTCCTCTCTTGGCAATCAAAATCGCTAAAATTGCCATTTATTCAAATTTTTAATTGATCAATGACGGTGTATCATATTTTTCAATTCGATCTTGCTAATAGAGATATTTGAAAAATTACTACCTTTGATTTTTTTTATTGTTATGGCGCACACAATTAAAATTTATTTATATTTGGGATACTTATAAAGTTTAAGTGAACCCACAAGTCTGAGTACATTAAAACATTTGCTGAAGTTGCCTGGTTTTTTTACTCAACTACGCTCTTGTAATAGATGGCACACTTGCTTGTCCGAGACTAGTCCCTATGTGAAAATACTATCACATCAGCAGCCCCTAAAACTGTTGCAAACTCTACAATTTTATTGATATTCTCGCCCTAAACCCCACTAAAGCAATTTGGGTTTTTATCAAAGGAGTTAGTCAGACATCGCAATTCTAGCTTCTGAATCATGACGACTTCTTCATCAAAGAAGTTCAGACCCTCAATATTGCAATCCAAGATTTAAAATGCCGTTACCGACAGTTATTTTGCCTGGATATCTGGAAAGCGCGATCGCTTATCGTCAACTAGAACAATCTCTACAGCAGTTAGATTTTCCCACAACTACAGTTCCACTGCGACGGCGTGACTGGCTACCCACTATTGGAGGAAGACCTGTAACGCCAATTTTGCAACAACTAGATCGCACGATCAACAATACATTGCAGCAATATAATGCTACTCAAGTTAATTTGATTGGTCACTCAGCCGGAGGTTGGATATCCCGCATCTACATGGGAGGAAAGCCCTATTTAGCACGCGGCGATGTCAAGCCATTTCTTTGGGAAGCGCATCCCCTGGTTGCTACTCTCATCACCTTGGGTACACCCCACATTAGCCAAGAACGCTGGACGCGCTTCAATCTTGATTTTGTCACTCATAATTACCCAGGAGCCTTTCACAAAAACGTTCGTTACGTTTGTGTGGCTGGCAAAACTATCTTTGGAGAAAGACGACGCGGTAGTTGGTTAGCTTATAGTAGTTACCAATTAACCTGTGGTAAGGGTAACACTTGGGGAGATGGAATCACACCTATTGAAGCTGCTCATTTAGAAGGGGCAGAAAATCTGGTGATTGAAGGTGTGAGGCATTCTCCGAGAAGTCCTGGGATTTGGTATGGTTCACCAGAACCCTTAAAAGCTTGGGTGCAATATTTGATTTAAAAAACTCATCTTTTTATGAGAAATGCAACATTTATTAATATTTCTTAGTTAAAATATAATAAGAATAAATACCTAGTTAAGAACAGGAGGGGTGAGCTATGCAAAGCACCCAGTTCGATAGGATTTTGCGACGAGTAGCGACGATAATATCGGTCGTGATTCTGACTCTGTGCCTAATTTATATCTCTACCGGAGTTTTACTGTCTTTTTACTATGAACCGACAGCAGGCGGGGCTTATAACTCATTGAAGATGATTAATACACAACTGCCATACGGCTGGTTGTTTTGGAGAGCGCATGATATTGCTGGTAACGCGGTAATTGCGATCGCTCTCATTCAACTTGTGGTGATGTTTTTAGGTCGGCAATTTCGTAAGAGTTGGCTGGCTGCTTGGATTAGTGGGATTTTGTTGACCTTAAGTGCGATCGGGCTGAATTGGACAGCCATGATCCTAGATTGGACTCAGGAAGGATACTGGCGTTTTAGCATTGAGCTAGGAACCATCGAAGCCATTCCTTTTATTGGTGGCCAACTGCGCGACATCCTAACTGGCGGTGGAGCCATTAACACAATTACCGTCGAACACCTTTACACAATCCACAGTTATCTGATTTCGGTAGCGACGCTAATCCTTGCGATAGTGCATTTGTCTGCTTTACTCTGGCAGGAATCGCAAATGTATCAAGCTGAGTGGGAAGTTAGGAGTTAGGAGTCATTCAATTTTGGATTTTAGATTTTAGATTTTAGATTTTTCCTTCAATCTAAAATCCAAAATTCAAAATCTAAAATTACCCCCGCCATCTTATGCCCCAGGGGTGTCAGTAGTGAAAAGTTGAGATATTTTGGCGAGGGGGACTTCTTCAACTTCTGGTAACTTTTCTAAAGAGAGGCGAGTAGACTGGGTAGCACCAGATAAACGTTTTAAAAGCTTAGGTCTAGGATCATGCAAAAGGTAGATAATGCGATCGCCAACTTCCCAATCGTATTTTACTGGTACTACCTGTAAGCGTTCTTCTCGTTCTACTAATAGCGGTATCAACGCCCCAGTCCTAATCATTTCTTGGATATGCTCATTTTGACTAGAAAATTCTGACTCAGTTAGGGTAGTTGTTCCTAACTTGACTCGTCCATCATTCAAATATTCATTCCAAGTCTTAATTGCTAAGTCTGGGATAAAAGCTTGATTAACTTTATTACTAACAGAAGTACTCGCTTGCGGATTACGTGGGAAAACAGCTAAGACGCGCGGCGGATTGAATTCCTCAGATGCTCGTTGAGCCAAAACAAAATTCACCTCGCCATTACTTGTCATAGCCAAAAAAGTACCCATAGAGGCAAGTCCAGCCTCTTCCAGAACAGCGGCATCAAGCGCACTGCTGGCAATAACTCGAAGATTTTGCGCCTCAGCTTGAACAAGACATTGGGGGTCAGTATCAATCATGACCACATTCTCACCCCGTTCTTGAAAGAATCGGGCAATCAAAAGACTCAAGGGATTACAACCCACAATCACTGCCCCAGTTGCATCTTTGGAGGTGATTTGCAGCCATTTAGCAACCCAGCCAGCTGTTAGACCTTGGCAAACAACAGTCATGATAATTGTCAAGAATACCAGAGCTTTAATGGAATCACCGCCGTTAATGCCTCGCTGTGTCAGCGAAATCGCAAAAAAAGAAGCTACGGAGGCAGCAACAATTCCTCTAGGAGCAACCCAACTTAAAAATACTTTCTGTCGCCAGTTTAGGTCACTGTTCCAGGTACACAACAGAATATTAATCGGGCGAACGACAAACATTAATACCAAAACAGTGAATAAACTACCCCAACCCAAAGCAAAAACACTAGCAATGGATAAATCAGCAGCTAATAAGATAAATAGCACTGAAACGCTGAGAATTGTCAACTGACCCTTAAAGCTCCGTAACAGCCGTTCTTCCGGGACTGAGGAGTTAGCAAAGACTGCTCCTGCCACGACTGTTGTCATTACTCCCGATTCGCTACGGATCATTTGCGATAAGGTAAACAGGCTCCAAAGTATTGCCAACACCACTAAGTTTTTTAGCTCAAATGACAGAAAACTGGCGCGTTTGAAAATCAAACTCATCAGATAACCGCCAGCACCACCAATTGCCGCACCAACACCCAGGCGCATCAGCAAACCGGCGATCGCATTAATGGGGTCAGCATCGCCGTTCAAAATCGTATCGAGGACAACGAAGGCGAGGATAGCGCCTACAGGGTCAATTAAAACCCCTTCTCCTTCCAAAAGTGTTGCCACTTGCCGATCTACATTTATTTGTTTAAGTAAAGGGCCAACGACGGTTGGGCCTGTCACCACAACGATGGAGGCATAAAGAAAAGCTATATTCCAAGGAAATTCACCCAGCCAGTGAGCAGCCATACTCCCACCAAGCAGTGTGATCAGCGTTCCTAGGGTGACGAGCAATTGCAGGCTAACTGAAACTCTACCTAACTCTCGTAGATCCAAGTTAAGTCCGCCTTCAAACAAAATTATTGCCGTTGCTAGGGCAACAATAACTTCCAGCCCAGTGCCCAACGAATGGGGATGCAATAGCCCTATGCCATCTGAGCCAAAGAGGATGCCCAACAGCAATAACAAGACGATGCTGGGTATGCGAAAATATGCAGCCAGCACTTGGGCGCTAATGCCTGCAAAGACAGCGATCGCCATCTGTAGGGTGATATCAAAAGATGCTTCCATGTTGTAGATTTTGAGCGATTTATTTCAAAATCTTTTGTAAAAAACCGTAGATATTAACTTTACAGGGTACAACATCATACCTTTTGTCCATTGCTGAATTTAGCGTTTTTTCGATCTGTGTATCCCCCAAACTTCTGAGCACAGGATGCCTCAGCATCCTGTGGCTTACCGCAGAAGCTTCTACGGAATTTTTTGTGCGTCTCCATGTCTTTGTATCTTTTTGAAGCTTTTACTCCACCCAGTTTACCTGCCACAAACTTTTTTTGGCAAAACCTGTTGACAAAGGCAAGAAAATTGGTTAATTTATAAAAGGTCTGAGTCCGATGCCCCCATCGTCTAGAGGCCTAGGACACCTCCCTTTCACGGAGGTAACGGGGATTCGAATTCCCCTGGGGGTACTAATAAAAGTAGAAGTGTGTATTTCTACGAAGCTATAAACAAAAACGATCATCCAGAGTTACTCCTGAATGATCGTTTAGTTATACATACGGTTCTTTACTAGCTAACTCTTCTACACGTTGGTGAATAGCCAGAAGATTTAACCGAAGGTCTTTACTCAGGCGATTTTCAATAATTCCCACTGGCATAGTGAGTTTAGGCCAAACTTGAATTGTGTAGCAAAGATTTGTTCCTACATACTCACCGAGGGAATAAGGCTCTAAGCACCAGCTACCAGAAAAGCCTTTAAAATCTCCCTCTACCATCCGGAAATTAATTTCTTTGGGGAAGCATTCTTCCAAATCTAGAACCACCCGCGCAGAAAAATTGAAATTCAGTAAGCGCTGGGAGCCTACTTGCTCAAGTCTAATTCCACCATTAGGATGCTCGATTAGACGACTCTTGGCGAGGTTAGGGAGAAAGTCAGACAAGGCTTCATAATCTGTCAGAACCTTCCAGATTCGTTCCACTGGTTGGGGAATTTTAACTTTAGCGCTGATTTGCCGCTGTCGTTCTGCTATTTTCTCAATTTGGACTTCTACCTTAGCTGCCAAAGCGATTGTATCAGCAGTCAAATCCCCTTCGAGGTTGATGTCATCACTAGGAGACTGGAAATCAGGGTTCTCTGTTGTGTTCTGTTTTTTAGTCACTTTCAGAATTATGGTTTGCTTTCGTCAGAGAATTGGGGCAGAGTCAGGGTGAAGCAAATTTCGCTCTGTTCAGAATCCGAGATTGGGAGACTTTGAACAGCGATCGCTCCATTCAAATGCTGCACTAAAGACTTGACTAGAGCAAGTCCCAAGCCAGTCCCCGGGGTCCAACGCCCTTTCCCACGACGGAACTTGTCAAAAATATAGGTTGCTTCTTCTTCGGAGATAGCACGTCCTGTATTCGTCACCTTCATGATAACTTGATCAATTTGTTGATCAACTCGGTGAGCAGCTTGCAAATGGACGATAGTATCATGCTCTGAGTATTTACAGGCATTCGTTAACAATTCTTGCAGGATGCGGTCAAAACTCTCCAGTTCAGTTTGCAGTTTTAGCGATTCCTCTGGTAAATCTACAGAAATTTTTAATCCCTTCTCTGCAAGTTTTTTCTCAAAAGATGCTGCTATATCTAGGATTCTAGTATTTAAATCTATAGATTCTAATTGCGGGGCTTCATGAGGCGACTCTAGTTTTTGGAGTGTCAACAAGTCATTAATCAAGTTGATTTCCTTTGTACATTCCTGTTCTAGGATATCCAGGTATCTAACTTGACGCTCTGGTGCTATTCCTGGCAAACGCAAGTTACGAATTGACATCAGCATATTTGTCAGAGGATAGCGCAAGCGATCGCTCATGTTGCTCAAAAATTCATCTTTGAGTTCGTTCAGTTTCCGTAGCTGCTCGACATACTGCCGTGTTCTTTCATGCAATTTCGCTTGCAGTTCCAAACTACTCTGGAGTTTCGCTGTCCGCTCATCTACCAAAGTTTGCACTTGGCGTAATGTCTGTGACTGAATTATGGCGTTACTCACTTGAGCACAAACCATTTCCACTAGATTTAATTCTGCTGGTTGCCAACTCCGAATCACAGATTGCTGTAGCACTAAGAATCCTAAGATTTTACCTTGACTCTCTAACGGCATTAATAGCACCGCAGGAAATTCCTCGACTGCAAATAATGGAGCAGCTGTCGAAATATCGTTTTGATCTGTATAGTCATCGAAGATTACTGCTTTTCCAGAATCTATGAAGGCACGCTGGCATAAACTACAGTCTGAAAGCAAGAAAGACTGAGTTAAAGTATCTAGTTGACTAGTGCGAAGACTTTGTGTTTCCCTAGACCATTCACCGATCACAGTAGCTTTCGCTTTGGGAATTTGTTTTTTAGCTTGAGTCCTAAATAGTGGATCTGTATATTTTAGTGATATGAGCAAACCCCGATCTGCCTGAAGAGATTCGGCAGTAGAGGCGATAACTAACTGGAGCATTTGATTAAGCTCCAAGTTGCTGCGACTCAATATAGTTAATTGCTTGATCAAGCTTTGATACTGATTGCTCTTTTGCAGGTGCTGTTCTTGATAAGCAATTAGTTGAGCTTGTGCCACTCTAGAAAAAGCGATCGCGCAAGCCGACCCCACTTCTGTGAGTAATTGTTTTTCTGATTCACTCCATTCATAGGGTTGGAATTTAATCAGATTAATCACTCCATTATTATTGCCACCAAATCTGGTGGGAATTGCCAAAACAGTTTTTATTGGTAGTGGCAAATATTGACACCCAATTACCAGACTGTTCTGAATAATGGAAATGTCTTCAATAGTCAATGCTTGGGCAGCACATTGCAGCACTGGCGAGTGCATGAGCAACTGTTCCATCGAAAACATTTCTTCGGGATGTGGCAACCCTAAATACTCATCAGCACACCAATTAGTAGTAGTCGCTTCGGCGGATGTCTCACCCGTCACGGAAACCAAGCAGCAGCAATCTACTTGAAAAGCAACTCCTAGCAATTGGGCAATATCTTGCAGCATTAATGCCGTCGTTGAGCTATTGGCAATGATTTGGTTAATCTTTTGTACCAACTGGCGGGCAGGTTCTTCCTGATGCTGCATCAGCTTGACTTGGTAAGGTTGTAGTCGATCTATGTCATCTACGTAATGTGGCGGCGATGATAAAGGCTTTTTCATTATTGGCACGCCCTTGGATAATAACCCCGTTGTTCTTGCACCCAACTTCTTGGCATATTTTTCACCGTTAGTTGTGTTGCTACACCCTGATAATTGACAAATATTGTATGAATACTTTCTTTCACCTGTTATAGCCCTTTTCTATCTCAGATGGCCAAATTTCCACTGTATCAAGCAAATTGCTACATTGGTACATAAGTAAATAGAATACTTAAGATATCCTATAAATGCTTCAGTTAGCTTATTTTTAACTGCTTTATGTTGAAATAATTCACTAACTTTATCTTCTCTGTAAGTATACACAAACCGTAATTTCTCTGGAATTCTAGCAAAATTGCCCTTTGGCTCACGTAAAATTACTTAATTTAGTTTATAAATTTTTATTACAGTTTGTAAAAAGCTAGTAGGTTTAACAAGTTACTCTTTTATCTCCGTAACTCTCAGTAAAATATTAATGAAGCTAAATTTTGAATGCAGCCCAATTATTAGCAATAATAACTGGGCTGCATTCATTTGAATATAAGACTATCCAGCCAAACTCTCGACACTCAGAGGAACCATATCGCCATTCCTCGTCAGTCCTAACAACATCGGTTGTTGGGGTTGAATTAGTTGACCTGTAAGTACACAGCGTTCTTCCTGCTGAGCTGTGGCAGCGATGCTAGCTCGAATGTCCGCTCGCGAAAATCTCGGCTTCCACTCACCTGATTTTTGCTGGACATAATTCCAAAGGATATCTCGGATCAGAGCTTGATATCCCTGATTCCCAGCAATTTCTTTGAGTTTATCTTTGAGTTCCCGCTCTAGGCGGATGCTGGTAACTTCCATGTCGGTGGTTGGGGTGCGAGCGATCGTATGCATTAGTTTTTCTCCTTAAAGGTATAGACAGGATAGTAATACAAGTGTAGTATGTTTAAAGGAATGTTCAATAGGTGAAATTTTCTGTGAAATCCATTTACCCCATCTCTACTTCAATTTTGTGTGCCACCAATCGCCGAGCCGGTTGGGAATCCGCTGTTATGGAAGTGGAGTATTTATTTATGGGCGATGGTAGCCGAGATTATGGGCAAATCACAGAGGGTAATCATGATTTTAGACATCTCAGCATTAGTGCGCTGATTGCAAAACCAGAACTAGATGAACAAGGCGGGGGGTACAGACATAGAAATACTGTACCGATATGAGACCAGAAAATTTTCCGGTCAATTCTAACCCCCGCTTCACCGAAAACTTGAAGCGGGGGTTTTTTTATAAGGAGTTAAGCTGTGACGATATCTTCCATGCGCGGCGCGAACGCAATGCAAGTGTTAGAGCAATCTGTGGTGGTGTTTTCTCAAAATTACTTGCCACTATGTCGGATCAATATCAAGCGGGCAATTGTGCTGTTAGTAACCAACAAAGCCCAACCCCTTGGTTTTACCACAGAAGGCGGATGGCAAGTTCACTCACCCAGTTTGGTAATTGATGTACCAAAACACATTCGTTTGACAATCACTTCCAATGAGCGGATGTGGAAAGTTCCGCCAGTGAATCGGCGGGAAGTGTTGCGACGAGACCATCACAGTTGCCAATATTGTGGCAGCGGCAAACATCTAACGCTAGATCATGTGATGCCGCGTTCTAAAGGCGGTTCTCACACTTGGGATAACGTAGTCGCAGCTTGTGAAAGATGTAACTCCCGTAAAGGCGATCGCACCTTGTTTGAAGCTGGTATGCAACTGCATACCAAACCAAAAGCACCAATTCACCCCGCGATTTCTTTTGCTGAACAGTTTTGGATAGATATGCAAGCAAACCTGGAATAACAGGAGAGCATAAGGAATGCTGAAATTAACTTACACTGAAAGCAGTTTTGATTTGGAATGTGTCACTCTGTCGCTAGAAGAATGGGTAGCGCAGCGAGTGATTTTAGCCCTGCGAGTTGGGCAAGGTTTATGCATTGAACCCACTACCGCTTCCTTTTTGCTTCCTGTTGATTTGCCAGGAGTAGAAGTACTCAGGGCTGAGGTAAAAAGAGATGACAGAGAAATCATTGCCCTCTGTGCGTGCGATACCGAATACATGGAAGTCACCCTGCGGGGTTCTTGGCTATCAGATAGTTCTAAGGATGCTGTCGGTGTGTTTGTTACCACTCTGAGCGATCGCGCTGAGTTCTTTTTGCACAAACTTTGGCAGGAAGCTCAAGAAAGCAGTGCTTCTGTCATGAGCGAATAAACGAAATAGTAGGGTGAGTATAACTTCTCACCCTTTATTATCGAACAGAATTCAGGAGTCAGGATTCAGAATTCAGTTGGGTATTCTGACCGAAAAAGCGGGCCATCATCAATACAACCCAGCAATAACCTTTTCGTTGTTGCTGGGTTGCATCTGATCAAGCATTTTTCCTTGAAATTTAGCTGGGGCTGTAAAGGTAGGGTTTACTACTGGCGCATTAATTTGCCCTTTTGCTGGACAATCTTGAACTTGTGCAGTATAGATTTTGCTTATTAGCTGGTTCAACTCAATTGTGGGGAAGTGCCTGGAGCAATACTACAAACTGTAATCATAGTGGCGATCGCGACAACACTAATTATCTTTTGTCGGTTGAGGTAGTTATCTGTGACTTCAGGCTTTTAAATAGTCATCCAAGCATAACTGTAGTTTCAATACGGTTCGGTTAAGGCTTTTTGATGAAAATTTTAGATCACAAAGATTCGATAATTTATCACAAAGACGCGATGAATCGCGTCTTTTGCCTTAACCGAACCGTATTGACTGTAGTTTGACTTTTAAGAGGGCTTAATGAAGTTCAAATCTAAGTACAGAAGCTTTTCTAGACAATTTCAAAAAAACTTTCTAAAACCCCTTGACACCTCTTGTAGTATTTTGTAGTATATTTGTAGTGAGGCGAAAGACAAAGCTTCTCAAGAGTCAAAGTTATGTTCTACATACAACTAAAGGACAGGCGTTGGAATAAACCAGAGTCCCCAGTCAACAAAGCTGCTTTTACTTGCAAACCATCGGCAGTAGAGGCAATAAATGAAAAAAGTTCTAAATTTGCACTCATCAAAACCACTGAATACATCCGTAATACACAACAGGCTTGCTACCTAGAGTTTCGGTTGTTTTCCTAACAGTAAAAAGTCAATTATCTGAACCTTGAAAACTAAATAAGAAATGGGCAAGTTCACCAACAAAATCTGTGCCTAAAAACTTAAAAGTTTAGGCACAGATTCCAAAAAATCGGGGTGTAGCTCAACTGGCTAGAGCGTTCCGTTGTCTGCGGAAATGTTGCGGGTTCAAATCCCGTCACCCTGGTTGTAGTCCCGTAGGCGAATAGTTTAAGCCGTCAGCCTCTCAAGCTGAAAATTGCGAGTGCGAATCTCGTCGGGACTCCCAAATGGTCAGGTAGCCAAGTTGGTAAGGCGTTGGTCTGCAAAACCGATTAGCGCGGGTTCAAATCCCGCCTTGACCTCTGTCGCAGCGTAGCTTAACCAGCAAAGCCCCAGGTTCATACCCTGGTATATGCGGGTGCAAATCCCGCCGCTGCTACCAAATGCAGGGATGGTGTAACGGTAACACCTCGTGACTCCAAATCCGATGTTCTAGGTTCAAATCCTAGTCCCTGTGTCAGACAATTTTGGATTTTTAGATTAATAAATTTAATCCAAAATCTAAAATTCGGTAAATTATGCCCTCGTGGACTAATGGTTAAGTCAGTGTTCTTTCAAAGCACAGATGCGAGTTCAATTCTCGTCGAGGGAATGATTACGGGTCGGTGGCCGAGTCTGGCTGAAGGCGACAGTCTGTAAAACTGTTCTTTTTTGCACGCAGGTTCAAATCCTGCTCGACCCACTATGGAGAGGTGGCTGAGTGGCTGAAAGCGTCCTCCTGCTAAGAGGAAGCGGGTAGCTAATACCCGTCGCAGGTTCAAATCCTGTTCTCTCCGTTTTGAGAGTGTGGTGTAACTGGATAACATCTCAGTCTACGAAACTGAAGATTTGAGGGTTCAAGTCCCTCCACTCTCGTTACATGATCTCTTCTCCTATCCCCCGGTAGCTCAGTCGGTAGTTAGCGCCTGTTTGAAAAACAGGAGGTCGTCGGTTCGATTCCGACCTGGGGGGCTTCGTTGCCTCATAGCTCAATGGTAGAGCAAGCGGCTGTTAACCGCGCGGTTGTAGGTTCGAGTCCTACTGAGGCAGCCATTCATTGCCGGGTGGACGAATTGGTAAGTCGCATCGCTCTGAACGATGAGGTTGCAGGTTCAAACCCTGCCCTGGCAATAAAGCCCTGTGGTGTAATTGGCAACATAGCGCCCTTTGAAGGCGAAGATTCCAGGTTCGACTCCTGGTGGGGCTGCCAAACTCTGCTCCTGTAGCCCAATTGGAAGAGGTGGCAGACTTAAAATCTGTTTTGTTGTGGGTTCGACTCCCACCAGGAGTACCAACGGGATGTAATTCAGCGGCGAGAAGCCATGCTTTGGGAGCATGGAGTCGCAGGTTCGAGTCCTGCCATCCCGATATGCCCCTGTGACGGAACTGGCATACGTGCTGGAATCAGAGTCCAGATTTTGCAGGTTCAAATCCTGTCAGGGGTACTAAGCTCTCGTGGCGGAACGGAAGACGCACTAGACCGAGGATCTGGTTTTTTACAGGTTCAAATCCTGTCGGGAGTACCAAAATATCTGAGTGTGGCGATAGGTGGAAGCGCGGGAGTATTGGAAACTCCAGGTCGTAGGTTCATCCCTACCACTCAGACTTTGCCCTTGTAGCCCAACGGAAGAGGCGCTTCGCTTAGAACGAAGAGGTTACTGGTTCAAATCCAGTCAGGGGTATTGGTGAATATGCGGAGATGGAGCAACGGTGGCTCGTGGGGCTGCATAACCTGAACATCGGCAGGTTCAATTCCTGCCAGGACTACCAAATATTGGGAGTGTAGCTCAATGGAATAGAGCTTCGAGCTTCTACCTCGAAAGTTGTAGGTTCAAGTCCTACCACTCCCGCCTAAACAAGTTAAAAGTCAAAAGTCAAAAGTTAAAAGAATGAATTTAATATTTCTCTTTCTTTTTGTTTTTACTTTGCTCTTTTTACTTATTTGATGGGGTCATAGCTCAAATGGCTAGAGCGCCTGCCTTGCAAGCAGGAGGTTATGGGTTCAATTCCCATTGATTCCACTGATGGTGTCTGAAGCCAAAGTGGTCAAGGCGCTGGTTTGTGGAACCAGTCAGAGCGGGTTCAAGTCCCGTCAGACGCCCCTGAATGGAAGATGCCGCTGAATGGACGGCAACTGGTCTTGAAAACCAGGGTATGGGCAACTGTAGGGGTTCGATTCCTCCATCTTCCTCTTTTTCCACCTGAAGCCGAAAAGCGAGGCGCTGTGCTGATAACACAGAAATAGGAGGGGCAGTACCTCCCTGGTGGATTTATATCTAAATGTTGGTGTTAACAACGTTTGCAATGTAAGTATACGATCGCACTTGCTCATTTCTTTTTCTTAACTAGGGTGGTTAGCATACCGGCTGTGCAGCGGGCTTTTAACCCGCAGAAATAGGTTCGACCCCTATACCACCCACTAAACAATTAAAAATTTAAAATTAAGAATTAAAAATTAAGAATTGCAATTTTAGCTAGATTTTTGGCAATTGCTAATATGCAATTTGAATGCACATTGGGTTATGAATAGCAACTAGCGATCGCTAGTTGAGCATGTTGCAATAATATATCTTTATCCAAAGCATGTATGGGATATTGCGGTGTTACTGCCAGTAGTTTTTCAATTCTTTCTCTGGCTGCCTCCACTACTGATTCGTCTAAGCTACCCTTGGTAAGGGAATCGACGAAATCTTCAGCAATCTTATATGTTCTTTCAATAGATGATGAATTGATATTACGCGAAACAATAAACAGGTCGCAGCCTGCATGAAATGACTGCGCCACAGTACCAGCTTTCATAAACATCTCTGAGATAGCTTTCATATCTAAGTCGTCAGATACAACAACTCCCTTAAAGCCAAGTTCTTCTCTGAGTATGGTTTTGAGGATAACTTGGGAAAGGGTTGCTGGCACTTCAGCATCTATCCTGGGAAATAAGATATGAGCAGTCATAATCAAAGGAATTTGTACTTCGATTAAAGCTTTGAAAGGTATAAGTTCTCGAAGTCGCAGGTCTTCTAGAGTTAAATTCAGTATTGGTAGCTCAATGTGAGAGTCTTTGCTGGTGTCTCCATGTCCGGGGAAGTGTTTGGCGCATCCTAAAATTCCTGAATCTCGAAGTCCAAAGTAGTAGTCACGCGCACCTTGAGTAGCTGTTTCGGGAGTGTTACCAAAGGCGCGAGGCCCAATCACGGGGTTGTTGGGATGGGAAAAAATATCTGCTACAGGTGCCCATGATAAATTGATGCCCAGTGATTTTAATTCTATAGCTGTGGCTTTTGCTACTTCGTAAGCGTGCGATCGCAACAACAACCCATGAGGAAAGCGGGTAATTGGCGGTGGTGTACGAATTACACGACCTCCTTCATGATCCAGAGTCATGAACATTGAGTCACGTTCAGTATATTCTCGTATTTGGCTGTTCAAATCCTTGAAGCTTTCCAGCCAAACCTGATATGGAGTGCCATCCAAAAAATTCTTAGCGAAAAAGATCACCCCAATCGGTTTTAATTCATTGAGTGCGCGTTTATCGTCATCGCTTAATGTAGTGCCAGAAATACCTAGAATCAGGTGATGTCCAAAGCGCTTTAGCTCCTGCGATACACTCATAATCTTTTACCTATAAGTTGTGAGGTAAACAACTGGGTTGTTGAACCTAGAGGACTTGACACTCACCGACCTAAAGGTGCGGTAATTCTTGGTTCAGCGAGTCCACTTAAACTAGACCCCTTGCGGTATCTAGCACAGAGGTGGTTCTCTCCCCAAGCGTTAACTTTCGGTATGCCCTACCGTAGTTGCATTACTGCAAAATTTGTTTGCTAGGAGGTATTGAAATACCCGCCTACAATACTGTCCGTCTAGTACCTGTAAATCTTTTACCTACTTCCAGGTGATACTAGAACTACGAAGTAGAACCAGCAAGATTGAGTTGTCAAGGTGCAGTGTCTACTTGTTAAGTAGCCATGAGGTTTTTAATGTGGTTGATTACCTTTCCACAAAAACTACTTTACCAGAAGCCGTGCTAGAAGCACGGGGTTTTAAACCCAATTTTTCGATAAACATTTATCCTACCCTGAGGGGGAGCAGAAAGTTTTCAAAGCAGTCTTTAACCAATACCCAGACATTTCCTCAAATCAAATACACGAATTAGCAAAGAAATCAACTACTTTAAGACAACATTTGGGATTACCTTATTTTCAGTCCAAGGAAATACTTTTGTTTCCCTAAATCTTCTGCATGTTAATCATGTAAATATAGATGAAATGCACGCCGCAAAGCTATTACCAACAATGGTATTGGCAATTTACTTGGGCAGGTGCGAGTAGATAAAATTTCCTTTGCAAAAAGTTTTTTGGGGAAGCGATCGCACAATAACTGCCAAATGTAACGGATTGCAACGTATAATGAGAACGATAAAACGGTTAAGAAATATTGAAGAGCAGTAGGGTTACATGCGAGTAGCGATCGCGGGAGCGGGACTAGCAGGACTTTCCTGCGCGAAATATATTGCGGACGCAGGTCACACACCCATTGTCTTGGAACGTCGCGACGTTCTGGGCGGTAAAGTGGCCGCGTGGAAAGATGCTGATGGAGACTGGTACGAAACAGGACTGCACATCTTTTTTGGGGCATATCCCAATATGTTGCAGTTATTCAAAGAACTGGATATTGAAGATCGATTGCAGTGGAAAGAACACACAATGATCTTCAACCAGCCGGATGCACCAGGTACTTACAGTCGCTTTGATTTTCCAGATTTGCCGGCACCGATTAATGGTATAGTGGCAATTCTGCGAAACAACGACATGCTGACATGGCCAGAAAAAATCCGCTTTGGCATCGGGTTATTGCCGGTCATGATTCAGGGGCAAAAGTACGTTGAAGAAATGGACAAATATTCCTGGACAGATTGGCTGCGTAAACACAACATTCCAGAACGGGTCAATAAAGAAGTTTTTATTGCCATGGCCAAGTCGCTGAATTTCATTGGCCCAGATGAAATTTCGGCAACCATTCTTTTAACTGCCCTCAATCGTTTCCTCCAGGAAAAAAATGGCTCGAAAATGGCCTTTCTGGATGGTTCGCCAACAGAGCGGTTGTGTCAGCCCCTAGTAGATTACATCACCGAACGCGGCGGAGAAGTCCGCTTGAATGCCCCTTTGAAAGAGATTTTGCTAAACGCTGATGGCACTGTGAAGGGATACTTGATTAGGGGGTTGAATGGGGGCGAAGATGAAGTTTTCACGGCGGATTTGTATGTATCTGCCATGCCCGTTGACCCTCTAAAGGTCATCTTGCCAGCACCTTGGAAGCAAATGGAGTTTTTCCAAAAGCTAGAAGGCTTGGAAGGCGTGCCTGTAATTAACGTGCATCTATGGTTTGATCGTAAACTTACGCAAATTGATCACTTGCTATTTTCGCGATCGCCCCTCCTAAGCGTTTATGCTGATATGAGCAATACCTGCCGTGAATACGCCAACCCCGATCGCTCGATGCTGGAATTAGTTCTAGCCCCGGCAAAAGATTGGATTGCCAAATCCGATGAGGAGATTGTGGCTGCAACTATCGCCGAGTTAGAAAAACTCTTCCCCGACCACTTTGGAGGAGACAATCCAGCAACTTTGCTGAAATCTCATGTGGTGAAAACGCCCCGTTCAGTTTACCAAGCGACCCCTGGTCGTCAACAGTACCGTCCCTCGCAAACAACCCCCATTGCTAACTTCTATCTCAGCGGGGATTACACCATGCAACGCTACTTAGCCAGTATGGAAGGTGCCGTACTTTCTGGTAAGCTGACAGCGCAGGCGATTTCAGAGGCCCTCCCGGTAGCAAATTCCTCAAACCTGCAAACGCTCACCCGACCGCCCGCAACGAATGCTGCAACTGCCTGAATCCCCACCGCGCATGAAAACGCTGGTCTCTCTGGACGAGTCCTACGAACTTTGTCGTCACCTCATAGCCAAGTATTCCACGACTTTTTACCTCAGTACTTTGCTCCTGAGCAAAGAAAAACGTCCTGCTATTTGGGCAATTTATGCTTGGTGTCGCCGTTTAGATGAACTGGTGGATGGGCCCGCATCTGCTATCACCACGCCAGAAACCCTAGACCTATGGGAACAGCAGCTCGAATCGATGTTTGCTGGACACCCATTGGACAACTTCGATGTAGCCTTGGTAGATACCATTCAACGTTTCCCGATGGACATTCAACCCTTTAGGGATATGATTGCCGGTCAACGCATGGACTTATATCGCAGTCGTTATGAAACCTTCGAGGAGTTATACCTCTACTGTTACCGTGTTGCTGGCACTGTCGGCTTGATGTCAACAGCAGTAATGGGGTTGGATACTACCAGAAATATAGCTCCCTGGAACCGTGAAAAACAGCTATATATTCCCATCGAAGAAGAAATTGCCTTAGGAATTGCCAAGCAACTCACCAACATCTTGCGCGATGTGGGCGAGGATGCCCGAAGGGGAAGGATCTATATTCCCCTAGAAGATTTGGCAAGATTCAACTACACCGAACAAGACTTGTTCGAGGGTGTAGTGGATGAACGCTGGCGTTCCCTAATGCGCTTTCAAATTGATCGAGCACGACAGTTTTATAAAAAAGCAGAAAAGGGAATTTCCCACTTATCTTCTGATGGTCGTTGGCCTGTGTGGGCGGCTCTGATGCATTACAGTGGAATATTAAGCGTAATTGAACGTAACGATTATAATGCCTTCACTCGACGCGCCTACGTCCCCCAGTGGCAAAAGTTACGCTCTTTGCCCGTAGCTTGGATGCGATCGCAAGTCCTTTAAAAAATTAGTCATTTGTCCCTAGTCTTTAGTCCTTAGTGTTTTGTAAATAACCAATGATCAATGACCAATGACAAATGACTATTGACTCTTCCCAACAAACCTGCTAACATTGATATTCGTGAGTCAGGAGAGGTGGCTGAGTGGTCGAAAGCGGCAGATTGCTAATCTGTTGTACGGCAGGCAACTCCGTACCGAGGGTTCGAATCCCTCCCTCTCCGTTTTCCAGCCTGTGATACACAGTGTATATTCTGTGTACAACAATAAGTAGTAATGTCGGGGTAAATACCTCTACTCCTGAAGATGGATGATATGATTTATCCTTTGGAGTCTTGATTAAGATACAACTAATTTATAAATCTAGTTTGAATCTTATTTTAGACTCCTAAATATCTGAGGAGTTAAAGTTATTTATGAGAAAAATTAGCGCCGCCTTAACCTTCGGTATCGCTACCCTAGCAACTGGGTTCCTAGTTGGGGCTTGTGGCGATAGTAGTACTCCCAATGGCACAGCTAACAGCGGAAGTACCGCAACCCCAGCGGCAAACTCAACTACCACAAGCAGTTCTAAAGGGCTAAAAATTGGTTCCCTGCTACCGACAACAGGCGACTTGGCTTCTGTAGGACAGCAGATGCTAGGTTCTGTCCCTTTGCTCGTTGATACAGTCAACGCTTGCGATGGAGTGAATGGCGAACCAGTTACCTTGGTGCAAGTAGACGACCAAACTGACCCCAAAGCTGGTGCTGCCGGTATGACCAAACTAGCAACCTTAGATAAAGTAGCTGGTGTAGTTGGTTCCTTTGCCAGTAGCGTTTCTAGTGCAGCAGTTTCCATTGCCACGCCGAATAAAGTGATGCTGGTTTCCCCTGGTAGTACCAGTCCTGTCTTTACTGAAAAAGCTCAAAAAGGCGACTTTAAAGGCTTTTGGGCACGTACTGCTCCCCCCGATACCTACCAAGCACTAGCTTTAGCCCAACTTGCCAATAAAAAAGGTTTCAAGCGAATTTCTACAGTCGTGATTAATAACGACTATGGCGTTGGCTTTGAAAAAGCATTTGTGCAAACTTTTGAAAAATTGGGTGGAACTATCGTTAATAAAGATAAGCCTGTCCGCTATGACCCGAAAGCCCAGACATTTGATACAGAAGCGGCGGCTGCGTTTGCTGGTAAGCCAGATGCAGTACTGGCTGTACTCTATGCGGAAACTGGTAGTTTGTTTCTAAAAGCCGCCTATCAGCAAGGTGTGGCGAAGGGAGTACAAATTTTGCTGACAGATGGAGTTAAATCACCTACTTTTCCAGAACAAGTTGGCAAAGGCAGTGATGGTAAATATATTTTAACTGGAGCGATCGGTACAGTACCCGGTTCCGATGGTAAAGCACTAGAAAGTTTTAACAAACTGTGGAAGGATAAAAAGGGTGGTGCGCCAGGAGAATACGCTCCTCAAGCTTGGGATGCGGCGGCCTTATTGACGTTGGCAGCACAAGCTGCTAAGGAAAATACAGGCGTTGGTGTAGCTAGCAAAATCCGTGAAGTGGCTAATGCGCCTGGAACAGAAGTTACCGATGTCTGCGAGGGGCTGAAGTTGCTTAAACAGGGTCAAGATATCAACTATCAAGGAGCCAGCGGCAATGTAGATGTTGATGCTAATGGTGATGTGGTCGGTGTTTACGATGTCTGGACGGTAGGAGACGATGGACAAATCAAAGTGATTGACAAAGTTACCCCTAAGTAGAAAGTTAGGAGTTAGGAGTTATTAGTTATGAATTTAATCTTAATTACTCCTAACTCCTAATTCTTAACTCCTAACTCTTAAAACCCACTGAAGTTGTAACCAACTCCTAACAATAAGCCCACATCAGTTTGGTCGAAAAATCCCGCATTCACAGCGGCCGTTGCTGTGAATTGAGGAGTTAAAGGCACATCAATGCCACCAGATACTAAAAAGGCAAATTGCGAATCATCACCAGTTTTGTAAGCTGCACCCACTCCTACATAAGGTGCAATAGGCAAAGGCTCACTAAAAGCATCTGCTGACTGGAAGTTAAAATCGTAGGTAATAGGAAGTAGAACTGTGGTGTTGTCCCCAATTACGGCTGAGGGTCGCACAGATATAGAATTTGTTAGTCCGATTTTGCTGACTATTGCGAAGTTACCGTCGCCTAAAGATGAGTCCCCACCGTTCAAACCAATGTTAGCAGCGATGCCAACATAGCTGCTGCCGCCACGGGTACGTCTACCTAAATCAATATCCGATTGCGCCACTCTGGTATCAGATGGTTGAGCAGTAGTTTGAGAAGTCGATTCTACAAACTTAGATGTCAGTGTTACAGATGAGGTTGCCACTGTGCCTGGAATGGGTGTAGACGTTACACTGGCGTTTTCCTGTATCGCAGTGTTGGGTAACTGCTGTACCTCAGTTAAATTTGTTACTGTAAATTGTTCAGTTGTTTCTGTAGAGAGATTTTGTTTGGCAGTGTCTAGTTCTGTACTCAACTCGTTGGGAGACGCGACGGTTGCGGAAGGCTCAGTTAATGGCTGAGTGTTCAACGTGTCCACTGTCTGAGCAGTTGCAGATAAGCCGCTACTCAGAAATGCAAGAGCAGCTATACTTGGCAACCAAAAAACACCTTTACGAAGAAAAATAGTATTCACATTCACTCCTAAAACAATATTGCCACGAAAAATAAAGGTTTTTGTTGATTGAAGTCAACAAATTCGGGCAATACTCAAAATTTAACACCAAAAAATCGGTTTTTACATCCTGTACTTTACTTGATTTCTCTAGTTAATATTTACTAGAAAAAATTAAATACTATAACAATCCTGAATCATTCCTGAGAAACAATATCTCCGACAAATTTTACAAGTCGGGGATATGTGGGTTGCAATTTTCACAAAATTAAATAGGATTGCTATATATTATGAATATCCTGAATTTGGCAGATGACAAAATCTCTCTTGGCTTAAAGAAAAGAGAGTATTTGTGGAACAGGTCATTAGGATTGCGACCTTTCCCATGTTCGCGCAGCGTCTTGCAGAGAAGGAGAGAAGTTTTTTTCAGCATAGCTGCCTTGCCGCTTTTAGCCGCTTGATTGTGAAGTGATATTACAAAGCTTGCAAAAATATTTAGAAATTGTCTAGAAGGCAAACATAGTTCTAACGTAGAACCTATTAGGAGAGACTTGAGGCTAATGTGATGAGCGAAAATAATATTCAAAAGTATCGGTTTGTCTGTACTCTGACTTTTGGTGATATCTACGGTCAAATAATTGTTTGGTTAATTACGATTACTCTAAGTTTGGCATCAGCTTTGGCGTTGATGGGTGCCAAGCGACCTGTGTACGCTTTAGCAACGGCGGGTCTTGTCGTTCTGCTATCGCTACCTTTCTTGTTGTTTGCGTTTGTCACTACCTTGTTAAATCATATTGAAGTCACTCCTGTAGGCCCGGGAACCAAAATGGAACCCATGCCAGGTAATGTGTCTCAGCAACAACCTGTACAAGTAACTAGCTAAAGAGTTAGGAGTTATGAGTTATAAGTTATGAGTGATTCTATCTGTCTCATAACTCTTCATTTTTAACTTTTCACTCCTAATTTCAAATATTTGTCACAACGTCCCTGTCTATAGGCAGGGACTTTTTTTTGTAGAGATGCCGCTGTTGCAATGCACTACCTGATTAATCACGTCTCTACAATAGAACAGCAGTGGTTTGCAGTCGGGGGCTAAATATGCTTGAACATGATGTGATTATTGTCGGTGGTGGATTGGCAGGGTGTCGCGCTGCTGTGGAAATTGCCCGCACTGACCCTAGTTTAAATATTGCTGTGGTTGCTAAAACCCATCCAATTCGTTCCCATTCAGTTGCGGCTCAAGGTGGTATGGCTGCGTCACTGAAAAATGTTGATTCAGAAGATAGTTGGGAAGCACACGCTTTTGATACTGTCAAGGGTTCTGATTACTTGGCAGACCAAGATGCTGTAGCAATTCTCACCCAAGAAGCGCCAGGTGTGGTGATTGACTTGGAACACATGGGCGTTTTGTTCTCTCGCTTATCCGATGGGCGCATTGCCCAACGGGCTTTTGGCGGACATTCCCACAATCGCACTTGCTACGCCGCTGACAAAACCGGTCACGCGATTTTGCACGAATTGGTTAATAATTTGCGGCGTTATGGGGTGCAAGTTTATGAAGAGTGGTACGTGATGCGTCTCATTTTGGAAGAAAATGAGGCGAAGGGTGTGGTGATGTTCCATCTTTTGGATGGACATATCGAAGTAGTGCGGGCTAAGGCAGTGATGTTCGCTACAGGGGGCTATGGTCGCGTTTATAACACTACCTCTAATGATTACGCTTCTTCGGGTGATGGTTTGGCGATGACTGCGATCGCAGGTTTGCCCCTGGAAGATATGGAATTTGTCCAGTTTCATCCCACTGGCTTGTATCCAGTGGGGGTGCTGATTTCGGAAGCGGTACGGGGAGAAGGGGCGTATCTAATTAATAGTGAAGGCGATCGCTTTATGGCGAATTATGCGCCTAGTCGCATGGAACTGGCTCCTCGTGATATTACCTCACGAGCGATCGCTTACGAAATTCGCGCCGGACGTGGTATTCATCTTGATGGCAGTGCTGGTGGCCCCTTTGTCTATCTGGATCTGCGCCATCTGGGCAAAGAAAAAATTATGAGTCGCGTTCCCTTCTGTTGGGAAGAAGCACACCGCTTGGTAGGTGTGGATGCAGTAACCCAACCGATGCCAGTCCGTCCGACAATTCACTATTGTATGGGTGGTATCCCAGTTAACACCGATGGGCAAGTCCGCAGCAGTGGCGATGGCTTAGTTGATGCTTTCTTTGCGGCGGGTGAGACATCTTGTGTTTCCGTACATGGTGCCAATCGTCTGGGGAGTAATTCACTGCTGGAGTGTGTGGTTTATGGCAAGAGAACTGGGGCTGCGATCGCAAAATTTGTACAAAAACGTAAGTTGCCGTCTGTAAATGAGCAACGTTATGTAACAGAAGCCCAGCAACAAATTCAAGCTTTGCTAGAACAACCAGGACAATACCGAATTAACCAAGTCCGTCAAGCCTTCCAGGATTGTATGACTGACTACTGTGGTGTTTTCCGCACTGAGGCATTAATGAGTGAAGGGTTGCACAAATTAGAAGAAATACAACACCAATATCCGCAAATTTATTTAGATGACAAAGGTAGTTGCTGGAATACGGAACTCGTGGAAGCTTTGGAATTGCGAAGCTTGATGGTAGTGGGACAGACTATTTTGGCATCTGCTCTAAATCGTCAAGAAAGTCGTGGTGCTCATTTTCGTGAAGACTATTCTCAGCGAGATGATACAAACTTCCTCAAACATACAATGGCTTACTATTCACCAGCGGGAATTGACATTCAATATCGACCGGTGGCAATTACTATGTTTGAGCCAAAAGAGCGGAAGTATTAAACTTTAGCTAAAGGGTGAAATAGAAAATTTCATCCTTCTATAACTTTCTAATTTTTATATGTGGGTGGCTGGATTTAAAGTATGAACGAACCACAAACTTGGTATATTGTCAAGCGCTCTGGTGGAAACTGTGAAATCATCCCCAGCGAACAAGTTGGTGACGATAATCTAGAAATTATAGAAGAGTGGGGGCCTTTTAGTTCACAAGAAGAAGCGATCGCTCGGCGTGTCGGACTTATTCGGGCCGGGAAGTGCCAACCAATTTAAGTTAGGAGTTTTGAGTTAGAAGTTATGAGTTGACAATGACAGTCTTTATTCCTAACTCCTGACTATTCCCTCCTAACTTTATTCCTGCCTCTTCATTTTTCTGCTGTGGTTGTGCTCTTAACAGCAATTTTTTTACCTATCACTTCTACTGCTTTAGCGAATTGAGGATCTGCTAAAGTAGCAAGTTTGTCACGTTCGTTGAGCCACAAATCTTGTCGCTGGGCATCGGTCAAATCCACCTTCACATCTGGATCAATACCATGCTTATTAATATCTCTATCATTGGGCGTGTGGTATTTGGCAATTGTCACCGCTAATCCTGAGCCATCTTCTAGTGGACGTACTGATTGCACTAATCCCTTACCAAAGGTTTGAGTACCCACCAAAGTTGCACGTTTGTTGTCCTGCAACGCTCCTGAAAGGATTTCGCTGGCACTGGCTGAACCTTTATCCACTAATATCACCAACGGTTTATTTGTCAAAGCACGTCCGTTTGCTACTTCTCGCTCTCGTTCACCTTTGCGGTCAATGGTAGAAACAATTGTGCCTTTATTCAGCCACATTCGGGCAATATCTATACTGGAGTAAAGTAAGCCGCCTGGATTACCACGCAGATCAAGGATATATCCAGCTACCCGTTTGCTTTCTAAATCTTTGATGGCGCTTTGCATTTCTTTACTAGCACCAGCGCTGAATTGGTTTAAGCGAATATAACCAAGATTCCCTGCTGGAGTTTTCTTTTGAGAATACTTAACCGGATGGATTTCAATTCGCGCTCGTTTGATGTCAAACTTTCTTGTCTGACCATTGCGCTGAATAGTTAAGCTGACTTGGGTTCCTGCTTCACCTCTAATCAAGGATACTGCTTGATTAGTATCCATTCCCTTGGTGCTTTTGCCGTCGATTTGGAGGATGACATCTTTTGCCAAAACACCAGCTTTAAAAGCTGGCGTATCTTCGATTGGCGCAATTACAACCAATTGCTTTGTTTTTTCATCCTGACTGATCGTGATCCCAATCCCTGTAAGTTCCCCAGAGGTATCCACTTGCATATTCTTGAATTCCTGTGGGTCCATAAACCGGGTATATGGATCTTCTAGCTTTTTCAGCATTTCCCGAATGGACTTATACGCTTCCTGGGGATTACTGTAGGACTTGCTCAAGTACTCCTTACGAACAGCCTGCCAATCTACCTGATTAAAAGTACCGTCTACATATTGGCGCTGAACAATTTGCCAAACTTCATCTACCAATTCTTTGGGACTTGCTTTAAATAAAGCCTGACCTCGCGAATGAATGCCAAGGCTAGTAACAGCGATCGTGGAGAGTGTCACTGCCGTAGCACCCAAAACAAGCCTACTTTTTGTAATCACCATAATGACAGTTGCGTCAGAGGGAAAATTTATAGTCAGTATGCTCAATCTAACACAGGCTACAACTGTACAGACCAAGCATGTATTCCTAATTTAAACAAAATACTTGACAATCCAGCGAACTTGATACTTAAAAGATACAAAATTTTTAAGAATGGTTAATGGCTTTCAAGGGTAAATATTTAAGAAAGGCATAAGATAAGCAGGTAAAATATTTATCTAATGTCTTGAAAGATGGCAAACAGAGTAGTTTTTATGGGCATAAAACCCAGATTATTCAGCCAAAATGTGCCGAAATACATCTGTGTGCTATGGCGATCGCTAGTGGCAAGTTGAGTGTTGGTAGATTCTATTTATGCCTATATTCCCATTAGGCTTCACTCCACAACTGAATGTCTCTCAAATCACCCTCTCTACTGCGTGATGATTAAATACCTACTCTTGAATGCCACTCCCCATTCCCCAATCCTTCAATAAATTTTCCAGCCCCCTAAACAATTGCTGGAAAAATCCGATATGTCGCCTACAATAGAGATAGCGGAGACGCATGTTTCCGTTCACTCCTCACACCACACTCCGCCCGGACTACTGTTCGGGCGGTTCCTTATGTTTGTAAATAAATTCTAGAGCTTCTTTGCAAATGTACATCCTCGCATTCCCAAGCTGAGGTTTTTGCTATGGTAGAATTTTCACCAAGCTCAGATATTATTGGCGAAGGTTTTAGGCATGTCAGCAGCCGCACAAGTTACCGATTCTAGTTTCAAGCAAGAAGTACTCGACAGCGATGTACCCGTTTTAGTTGACTTTTGGGCACCCTGGTGCGGACCATGCCGTATGGTAGCTCCTGTTGTCGATGAAATCTCCGAACAGTACAAAGGTCAAATAAAGGTCGTAAAAGTAAATACTGATGAAAATCCTAATGTTGCTAGTCAGTACGGCATCCGCAGCATTCCTACATTAATGATTTTTAAGGGTGGACAAAAAGTCGATATGGTGGTTGGCGCCGTGCCTAAAACTACATTAGCTTCCACTCTTGAAAAGTATCTTTGAAACTCAATAGGCAATAAAATCCTTTTGAGTTATCCATGTTCTTCTAACTTGAGGTTAATTTTTATAAACAAGTTTGAGAGGCGTAATTTATCGTTTTTCAAACTTGTTTACATTTGTATACAGTTTGATAATATCTTTAGGGATTTTCTATCTCAAAAACAACTCATTAGGGAATGGGGCATGGGGAAGATGTTTGTTACCAATGCCCAATGTCCAAGCGATGGGGCGACTATCCCTCTCCACAAGGGGATGGAGTTTCCCGTCGCTTTCAATAACTAAATTTATACCAATTTGAAAACAAAAGAATTCACACCAGGCCAGATGCGCCAAGGCGATTCCCAATCCAAAATTCAAAATGGTATTAGTTGCGATGTAAATGCAGAAATGTTCATATCAGACAGCTTTTATCAGGGTTTGATCACAACCTAATTGCGATCTTGCTTAGTTTGTTAGAACCCAGAGGAAGATTAAGAGCAACAATAAAACAAGTCTCTTAGAAGAAAATCTTAGCTGCTGTATTTCTAATTAAGTTCCACAAATGTTGAAGTAGCGATATATTTTGATAATCTATCTTCCATAAATCAACTGTTTGTTGTTGAATCTATGAAGTCTTATTTAGCCGCCGCTATTCAATTGACCAGTGTGCCCGATTTACAGAAAAATTTGGCCCAGGCAGAAGAATTAATAGAGCTTGCCGTGCGTCAAGGTGCTGAATTGGTGGGTTTGCCAGAAAACTTTTCCTATATGGGAGAAGAAAAAGATAAACTCGCACAAGGGGATGCGATCGCTCTTGAAAGTGAAAAATTTCTCAAAAAAATGGCTCAACGCTTTCAAATTACGATCTTGGGCGGCAGCTTTCCACTTCCCGTAGACAATACAGGCAAAGTTTATAACACAACTCTACTCATTGACCCAAACGGTCAAGAACTTGCCCGCTACTACAAAGTACACCTATTTGATGTTGATGTCCCCGACGGCAACACTTACCGTGAATCCAGCACGGTTGTGGCTGGTACGCAACTCCCCCCCGTCTATTTCTCAGAAAAACTCGGTAATCTAGGACTTTCTATTTGTTATGATGTCCGCTTCCCCGAACTGTATCGTCACCTGGCAGATAAGGGAGCTGATGTTATCTTTATTCCCGCCGCCTTTACCGCCTTTACTGGCAAAGACCACTGGCAAGTACTACTACAAGCCAGAGCCATCGAAAATACCGCCTACGTCATTGCTCCTGCCCAAACAGGTAACAACTACAGCCGCCGTCTAACCCACGGACATGCCGTTATTATTGACCCTTGGGGTGTAATTTTAGCCGATGCTGGGGAAAAGCCGGGAATTGCGATCGCAGAAATCAAGCCCACTAGGCTTGAACAAGTCCGCCGTCAAATGCCCTCTTTACAGCATCGGGTGTTCTAGGGATTGGGGACTGGGGATTGGGGACTGGGGATTGGGAACACGGAGAGCAATGCCCCATGCTCCATTCCTAATCCTTAATAAGTCAACAAAAAACCGGGTGTTTACCCGGTTTCTGACAACATTAAAATTCTCAGTTTTTTAGGGGCATAGTTTTGCTATGCTCCTATTTATTTAGTTGTCAAAATTAAACTTTAGCCGCAGCTTTGGTAACAACGTTAAGTTCACCCTTAGCATACTTAGCAGCAAAATCTTCCAAAGAAATTTGCTTAATCTTGCTGGCGTTGCCAGCTGTGCCAAATTGCTGATAGCGTTCAGCACAAACCTTCTGCATGTATGTAATAGAAGGCTTGAGGAAGTGACGGGGGTCAAATTCTTCTGGTTTTTTAGCCAAAGCTTCACGTACAGCAGCAGTAATAGCCAAACGGTTGTCGGTATCGATGTTTACTTTACGTACACCACTCTTAATACCTTTTTGGATTTCTTCTACAGGTACACCGTAGGTTTCAGGAATTGCACCACCATACTGGTTAATCAGTGCAAGCAAATCTTCAGGTACAGAAGAAGAACCGTGCATTACCAAGTGGGTGTTGGGCAAACGGCGGTGAATTTCTTCAATGCGGCTGATTGCCAAAATTTCACCAGTCGGCTTGCGGGTAAACTTGTAAGCACCGTGGCTTGTGCCGATGGCAACAGCCAAAGCATCTACTTGGGTTGCTTCTACGAATTCAACAGCTTCATCGGGGTCGGTTAGAAGTTGTGAGTGGTCGAGTGTACCCTCAAACCCGTGACCATCTTCAGCTTCACCAGCACCAGTTTCTAGAGAACCCAAACAACCGAGTTCACCTTCAACGCTGACGCCCAAAGCATGAGCTACATTTACAACTTCGCGGGTAACATTGACGTTGTACTCGAAGCTAGCGGGTGTTTTCGCATCAGCTTCTAAAGAACCATCCATCATCACGCTGGTGAAGTTGTTCTTAATTGCTGAGTAGCAGGTAGCAGGAGCATTGCCATGATCTTGGTGCATGACAATGGGAATGTGAGGATAGGTTTCTACCGCAGCCAAAATCAGGTGGCGGAGAAAGTTTTCTCCTGCATAAGCACGAGCGCCACGAGAAGCTTGCAAAATTACGGGGCTATCTGTCTCGACAGCAGCCTTCAGGATTGCCTGAATCTGCTCCAAATTGTTAACGTTGAAAGCTGGGATGCCGTAACCGTTTTCAGCTGCGTGATCCAACAGCAGCCGCAGTGGTACAAGCGCCATAGATAGTCCTCCTAATGTGGTTGTCAGCTAGTCGGTCTGAGAGAAGCGCAATAATTACGCTAAATCTTAAGAGTTTTTTCAACTTATAGGAAATTATAACTAGTGTCGTGTATCTATGTTGAAAAAGTTTACGCCATAGTTACTATAAATATGTCCTATGCTTACTCATAGTGTTGTACGGTGCGCTACCCCAAGACTAGAGGCTTTGGTAGCTTTGTATCCCAAATACTTTGAAAAAGGCGATCGCACTCCTAACTATTTTGCCAAATCAAGAAGCGATCGCCTCACGCAAAAGGCGCTAATTTATGAACAAATGTTGCGTGTTCGGAAGATTGCCAGCCTGTTTGTAAAACAGTTAACTGGCATCAGTGTACTTAACCAAAATGTTGAATAATTGCGTCGGCAAATTCAGAACATTTTAAGGGTTCAACTGGCGGTTCAAGCAATCGAGCTAAATCGTAGGTGACTTGACTACTCGCGATCGCATCGCTTAAACCTTTCTTAACTAGGTCTGCGGCTTCTTGCCAACCCATAAATTCCAGCATCATCACACCAGACAAAATCACTGAACCAGGGTTAATCCGATCTAAGCCGGCGTGTTTGGGTGCGGTGCCGTGGGTAGCTTCAAATATGGCACTAGAATCACCAATATTTGCTCCTGGCCCCATTCCTAATCCGCCAACAATGGCAGCAGCAGCATCAGACAAGTAATCGCCGTTCAAGTTCATCGTCGCCAAAATCGAATACTCATCCGGTCTGGTTTGGATTTGTTGAAAAATACTGTCAGCAATCCGGTCATTCACCAAAACTTTCTCTTTCCATTTGCCATCGCCGTGGGTTGCCCAAATTGTGTTAAGAACAGTTTCAACTTCCTTGACAACTTGCGCTTTCTTGTCTGGGGTAAGATTATCAAACCCAGGCTCAATCTGGCGGGCGTTTTCTTCCAAGGAAAGATTGGGATTTTTTTCCTTGTTACTCAAAATCCAAGATTCCTGTTCAGTGACAGTTTCTTGGCGAAATTCACTAGTTGCTAGCTCATAACCCCAATCACGGAAAGCGCCTTCGGTGTACTTCATAATGTTGCCCTTATGCACCAAAGTCACCTGTTGCTTATTTTTGGGCAATAGCAAAGCGTGTTTGATGGCACGTCTGACTAGACGCTGAGAACCAGTTTTGCTGATGGGTTTGATGCCAATACCAGAATCAAGAGGAATGCGTTTTTTCCCATGTTCTGGGGTGGCGGGGATTAGTTCTTCATTGAGAATTTTAATTAAGCGATCGCCGATTTCGCTACCTTGTCGCCACTCAATGCCTAAATAAATATCTTCCGTATTCTCTCGGTAAACAATTACATCCAGCTTTTCGGGATTTTTGTGGGGTGAAGGCGTACCCGCATAGTAACGGCAAGGACGCACGCAGGCATACAAGTCAAAAATTTGTCGTAGTGCCACATTTAAAGAACGAATACCGCCACCAATGGGAGTAGTCAAAGGCCCTTTAATAGCTACACCATATTCTTCAATTGCCGTGAGAGTGTCTTGAGGTAAATACTGATAAGTACCGTATAAATCACAAGCTTCATCCCCAGCGTAAACCTTGAACCAACTAATTTGACGCTGACTCTTGTATGCTTTGGCTACCGCTGCATCTAGAACCTTTTGGGTAGCAGGCCAGATGTCTATACCTGTACCATCGCCGCGAATAAAGGGGATAATTGGATTGTCCGGTACGATTGGTTCACCATTTTTGAAGGTAATTTTTGCTCCGGCTGCGGGGGGGGTAATCTTTTCGTACATCGTTCACACACTCCTAATCGATACGCTGCTATTCAAAAAAACCTTATGTGGGAGGCTTGTATTTTGGGAACTGGGGATTGGGTACTGGGGATTGGGAAGAGACACGCAGTGATTTTTTCAATAATTCACCCTTGTCCTCCATGTCCCCTCAGTCGTAGTACCCAGTCCCTAGTCCCCAGTTCCCAGTTTCCAGTCCCTAGTCTCCAGATTTTCCCCCTATTCCCCTTGTACATTATTTGGGGATTTAGTGTGGGATTCAGTGAAGCGATCGCAATTTTGTACGATCAAAAATAGTAAACTACTTTTCGCTATCAGTGCTTCACCTTGGAGAAGCCCAATAGCTTACCGCTCTTTCACTGACCGCTAAAACGAGAATGGCATGACAGACCCAATGATTTTATCAGGCCCTGCAAATGACATCGACTCCCTCCGACGACCGTTAATCGCTGGGTCTGAAAAAGTCCAACAGCAGATAATCCCACAATTAGCTGAGTTGGGTAATGAGGGATTAGACGTGTTGATGGAATTTTTACTGAAACGACGTGAAAACCCAGCGAATTGGATTGATGGCAAAGCTTACCAAGTCCTCTACAACTCTGATGCACCTCAAGCCAAAGAATTTCTGCGCTCCTCTTTTCCTGAGGGAATTGTACCTCTAAAATCAGAGTGCGGGATTAACTACAATTCTTTGCAACAGCTACTTGCGGTTCAAGACTTCCAAGCAGCTGATCGCGTCACCATAGAAAAAATGTGTGAACTATCAGGGCCAACGGCTGTACAACGAAAATGGTTGTATTTTACTGAGGTAGAAAATACCTCGGCTGTTGACTTGCAAACCATTAATAACCTCTGGTTAGTCCACTCCGAAGGTAAATTTGGCTTTTCAGTGCAGCGAGAAATCTGGTTAAGTTTGGGTAAAAACTGGGAAAATTTCTGGCCAAAAATTGGCTGGAAAGCAGGTAATACGTGGACTAGATACCCTAACGAGTTTACCTGGGATTTGAGTGCGCCTAAAGGTCACTTACCTCTTTCTAATCAACTTCGAGGGGTACGAGTTTTTGCTTCTTTACTTTCTCACCCAGCTTGGTTGAAGAATCCAGAAAAATGATTTTGAGCCTACGGACAAATTGATTATGATTAATCCCACGAACCGAGAATTCTACGTCATCATTGAACGGGATGAAGATGGCTACTATGTTGGAGAAGTCCCTCAGCTAAAAGCTTGTTATAGTCAAGGAGAAAGAATTGATGAGTTGATGACTAATATCAAAGAAGTAATTGAACTTTGTTTGGAAACACAAAGTGATGAAGAAATACCAGAATTTATAGGTATTCAAAAGGTAGAGATTTAATAATTTCATGAAGTTTGAGTGGGACGAAAACAAAGCGGCAATAAATCTTTTAAAACATCGGGTTTCCTTTGAAGAAGCCAAAACTGTTTTCGATGATCCGCTCTATGTTGACTTCTATGATCCAGACCACTCTGATGATGAGGAGCGTTACCTTATTATTGGAGAGTCAAATCGGGGACGATTACTAATCATGTCGTATACAGAGAGAGAAAATTCGATTCGTCTCATTAGTGCAAGAGAAGTAACACGATCCGAGCGAGAAGCGTATAAAGAAGGATAAGCCAGAAATGGAAGACGATCTGCGATCAGAGTATGACTTAAAGAATCTAAGGGTCAGAAAGTTCGGCCCTGAACGAAAGAGCTTTGGGAAGACAACAATCCGTTTAGAACCTGATGTTGCAGAGGTTTTTCCTAATGCCGATGCTGTCAATGAAGCTCTAAGATTTCTGATTAGAGTTGTGCACGACAATCAAGTTTCTGCACTTGCAAAGCAGGCTCACAGTTCCTCGGAGGGTGCGGATAAAACCTCTTAGTGCTTAGTTGGAAGTGCCGCAGATCCCAAACTGAAAACATCAAATCAGATCATGGCAAATGTTCGTCTAGAAGATATTAAACGTAGATTTAATAATGTCACCGCGATCGAGGACATTACCTTTGAAATTCCTGATGGTGAATTTTGGGTTTTAGTCGGGCCATCGGGTTGTGGTAAGTCTACAATTTTGCGAACGATCGCTGGTTTAGAAAGTGCCACATCTGGCAAACTCTTTATTGGCGATCGCTTGGTGAACAATATCCCAGCCAGACAACGGGATGTGGCGATGGTGTTCCAAAACTACGCTCTCTATCCTCACATGAGTGTGGCGCAAAACATCGCTTTTGGCTTGCAAATGCGGAAGGTTGACCGAAAAATCATTCAAGAACGAGTGATGAATGTGGCGCGATCGCTTTCTCTGGATCACCTGCTGGATCGCAAGCCCAAACAACTTTCTGGGGGACAGCAACAACGGGTAGCATTAGGGAGAGCGATCGCTCGTGAACCACAAGTGTTTTTACTTGATGAACCTTTATCTAATTTAGATGCCCAATTGCGCGATGATACAAGGGCAGAATTGAAACAGCTACACCAAGAATTAGGCATTACAACTATTTACGTCACCCACGATCAAGTTGAAGCGATGACTTTGGCTGATAAAATCGTCGTGCTAAATCGAGGGCGAATTCAACAAATCGGCGATCCCCAAACTATTTATGCAAGTCCTGCTAATCAGATGGTGGCAAGTTTTTTAGGCAATCCACCAATGAATATTTTGCCTGCAATCTATGAAAATAACGGTTTTGATGTGAGTGGACAATTATTAGAAATTCCAGCAGATGTGAAAGAAAAATTACATTTGCGTCAGGGACACAGTTTTGATTTGGGGATTCGTCCAGAGCATATAAAAATTAACACGAACACAGAGGGGGCTGAACGCCCCGCTACCGCTAACAGGACTCAAAATTCAGGACTGTTATCGGTTGAAGTTAGACTGGTGGAACCTCTGGGAAGGGAAACATTGATTCGTGCTGGTTTACCTGGTTCGGCGGTGGTGTTAAATATTCAGGTAGGTGGGGATGTGCGTCTGCGTCCAGGCGATCGGCTTTCTCTACAACTCGATTTGAATCAATTGTTTGTGTTTGATCCTAAAACTGGAGACAGAATATTATAAGCGTTTCGGAGTGTAAAATATAATTGTTTTGTGTGCGATCGCTGTGACAGGGTGCAGGGGCAATCCCTGTAATTGGTGGCGAGGGATAGGTTAGCGATCGCATCCAGAATCATCACCACACCGCCGTTAATCCAATTTTTGACCGTAACTCTGACCTTGCGGATCGCGGTCATTTGTTAACCCAATAGCGAAAACTTGCTGTATCTGTTGCTGAGTAAGAATCTTGGCGCGTCCATGCCGATTTACTTTCACCTTTGGCCGCTACACCCCGTTAACTCTTAATTTTCAGGTTACAGCAGTGAGAAGTGTTTATATCCATAATCAGGATGAAATAATGATTCAATCATTACAAAAACTATTTACATTTGATGAATATTTAGAGTTTTTAGAAACACAACCGGAAAACATTCGTTATGAATTACACGATGGAGATATTATTCAAATGCCGCCACCGTCAGGGAAACACGAGCAAATAGTAGCATTTTTAACAATGATATTAGGGTATGAGTGTCTTCGTCTTAAACTTAATTACGGTATACCTAAAACCGCCACAGTGAAGCCAGAAAATAAAATGTCAGGGTACTATCCTGATGTTTTATTAATAAATTTTTCTAACTTGGGTAATGAACCATTATGGGAGAAACAATCTATTCTTAGTAAACCAGATTCAATTCCATTAGTAATTGAAGTTGTCAGTACTAACTGGAGAGATGATTATCATAAAAAGTTTGCTGACTATGAAGAAATGGGTATTCAAGAATATTGGATTGTGGATTATTCTGCTTTGGGTAGCAAAGAATTGATAGGCGACCCCAAACAGCCAACAATCACAATTTACTCTTTAAGTGATGAGGGTGAATATCGTGGTAAACAGTTTAGAGGAGACGACCGTATAGAGTCGCCAACATTTCCAGATTTAAATCTAACTGTTGAACAAACTTTTTCAGTGCGTTATTGATGAATTAGACCGTAAACGCCGCAAGTCTTCAATCGCTGGGATTGATCGAGTAGCTAGCTTCCTTTTAGTGTTTGACTTCCTAATAATCAGCCGTAGTCTAACGATACCCTTGGGTGTGTAAATGTCTTCAGTCAGCAGGGTACAGGCTTCGCGGATTCTTGTAGCACCGAACAGGCACACGCCAAATATTGTGCAGTCTAAAAAAGTTTCTTAAACTGCCAGTAATAATCACAAATTTCCAATTTTTTGTAGCCAGAATCTAAGAAAATAAAAACTGCAATAGAGACTTAATGGATTCGCTGCAAAAACTTATATGACTATTAATCGACGCCATTTCTTGTTTTTACTCACAGCAGGTGCGGGTGCTTTTACATTAGATGCTTGTGCATTGGCAGAGAAATCTCCTGACCAAGAAAACACTGCAACTCCCAACACAACACCAAATACAACAGGGGCTATCCAACTACCACCTTTAGCTTACGCCTACGAAGCACTGGAACCACACATTGATGCCAAAACGATGCAGTTTCATCATGATAAACACCATGCAACTTATGTGAAAAACCTGAATGCAGCGTTAGAAAAACACCCAGAACTCAAAGGCAAAAGTGTTGAAGAACTGTTGCAAAAACTTGATAGTGTACCACAAGATATTCGCAGAACAGTACGCAATAATGGCGGTGGTCATGTCAACCACTCAATGTTCTGGGAAATTATGAAGCCCAAAGGCGGGGGAGAACCAACAGGAAATATTGCCTCCGCAATTAATCAAAATTTTGGCAGTTTTGCAGCTTTTAAAAAACAGTTTAACGAAGCTGGTGCTGGCCGTTTTGGTAGTGGTTGGGTTTGGCTAGTGCGTAACAAAGATGGCAAGCTGGAAGTCACAACTACAGCTAATCAAGATAGTCCCTTAAGTGAAGGTAAATATCCCATCCTCGGTAATGATGTATGGGAACATGCATATTATCTCAATTACCAAAATCGCCGCGCTGATTATTTAGACGCTTGGTGGAACGTGATTAATTGGGATGAGATTAACAAGCGGTTTGCAGCAGCGAGTAAATTTGCTTAAACAATAAAAAGTTGATCTTCCGCTTCTGTCAAAGAGGTTTTTGAGTAGGTACACCAATAGCACGGGGAAACTGAACTGGTGTGGTAGCTACCTTACGCAAATACACGCAGTGCCGGATGCTGTGACTCAGGGGTGTTATAAATTGTTCAATTGATTCAATAACGCCACCCAACTGCTTTACAGCATTCTGCAAAGCAGTTGTTTCATCCTCTATCCAATTACCGCGATAAATTATGGCTAAACCCCCCTGTTTGAGCAGTGGTAGGGTATATTCTGCACAGACAGAGGCTGCCCCTACAGCACGGATCAATGCAATATCGTAAGCTAGTCGATGCTGGGGGTGCTGACCGATTTCTTCAGCTCTACCAACAAGAGTTTTGGCATTGGTAAGGGCAAGTTCAGTTAATATATTGTCGATAAAATTAATTTTTTTCCGTGTGGAATCCAGAAGAGTAATGGTGCAATTAGGTACAGTAATTGCCACTGGAATACCCGGAAAACCCGCGCCTGTACCAATATCGATGAGCGCAGGGGAAGCAGGGGAGAAATTTGCTGATAACAGGGGTGCAATTCCTCGTAGAGAATCCCAGAGATGTTTTTCCCAAAACTCTTGGGGGTCAGTGATTCGAGTTAAATTTAGTTGGCGATTACCTTCTAGAATTAACTCATAAAGTTTTTGGAATTGTTTCTGCTGTTGGACAGTTGGCTGCCAATTGAGAGTTTGCTGCCAGATTTCTGCCATCTCAGGCAATAAGTTTGTCATTTGTCATTTGTCATTGGTTATTTGTCATGGGGCATGGTTATTTTCCTTCTCCCCCTGCTCCCCCTGCTTTTTCTTATACGGATGGTAGAGGTTCTTTAACTTTGGATTCTAGTGTCTTTGGGTCTACTGATTGTAGTTCGCCGTGGTTTAGTGTCCAACAACGATCTGCGATCGCTAACAAATCCCCAGGATCGTGTGTCACTATCAACAGTGTCCAATCTTGTTTTAGTTTCGCTAATAAATTTACCAGTTGCCGACGCATTGACCAATCTAATCCTGCTGTGGGTTCATCCAATAACAGTAAATTTGGCTGGCGAATCAATTGCACAGCCAAAGCTAAACGTCGTTGCTGACCACCACTCAAAGCATGGGGAGCGGCGGAAAGCGATAAATGCTCTAATCCCACCTCACTTAGTGCCTGTCTGACTCGTTCTGACCCTAGCTCAGGATGACCTAAACGCAATTCTTCTAAAATTGAACCACCGCAAAAGTGCCGCTCTGGAAACTGAAATACCAACCCAGCCAATTGTTGTAGCTGTTCGGGCATAAGTTCTTGTTCTCGCCAGAACAGTCCGCCAGTAGTGGGTTCAGCTAGTCCCGACAAAATCTCTAGTAAGGTACTTTTACCGGAACCACTCGGGCCAATAATCAGACCTAGCTGCTGGGGTGCTAATTCCAAGTTGATCGATTTGAGAATCGCTGTTGGGCACGCTGTAGGGTGATAAATTAGATTTCGGAGATAGAGCATTTGTTAAGATTACCAAAAAGTCAGCAAGTTACTAATTAGCTACACTGAGAGCGTCTGGAAAATTCTGGAAAAACATCTAGCGCATGACTTGGATTCACACCTTAATTTAGCAGCAAGAATTATCCACTTTTTCTCCATTGTGGCAGACTCACTCTTAAACAATGGCTGGAGCAACCCTGGAAACACGGAAAAATGACTAAAGTCAACCTTATATAAGAATCCGCTTTGATTTTTGAACTTACTTGCTTGGGTAGGCAATAGGCAATAGTCAAGAAGGCTTTTTGAGTTGCACGGTTTTTTTTTCAAAAATCAAATAGGAGTCCCATATATAAAAAATTTTGTTTTAAGCAGGGCAAGTTAAGATTAACCATTTTTTGCATTCTAAGTAACACATACAACTATTTCAACCGCAATTATTCTGAGGGTTAAAATGACTAAAAGGTTTTCTTTGCCTCGATT
The DNA here is from genome assembly GCF_051172895.1 of Nostoc sp. CALU 1950. NCBI lineage: Bacteria > Bacillati > Cyanobacteriota > Cyanophyceae > Nostocales > Nostocaceae > Nostoc > Nostoc sp. CALU 1950. Next base: position 94,320 of record NZ_JBDNJQ010000008.1, read on the forward strand.
AGTAGTGTCTGCTAAATTCACTACTCTCGCCCAGACTGCTTTTGCTGCTGCGTTCGCACTTAATTTGTGGGTAAATCCCTCTCTGGCTGGCGATCCGTTTCGCGATCGCGAACCTCATCAAATTGGTGACCAAACAGAAGCAGCTTTTAAAGCAATTTTCCAACAAGGCAACTATCCAGCCGCAGAGCGTTATCTGGAACAAGCAGTATCCAAAGAGCCAAATGAACCTCTAGCTTATGCCATGAAGGCATCTTTAGCATACGGAAATAAAGATTGGGCTAAACTAGGTACTTACAGTCAGAAAACTCTAGAAAACGGACAAAAACTGATTTCTAGCGATCCATTGCGTGGTAATTTATACACCGCTGTTGGTCATTTTTTAGAGGGTGCAGTAGTTCTCACCCGTGAAGGTACAGTTAATGGTGTGCCGCAAGCTTTTAGTCGGTTGCGACAAGTTTATGAATATTTAGACAAAGCCGAAGCAATTTCTGCCAACGATCCAGAACTGAATTTAATCAAGGGTTATATGGATTTATTATTGGCGGTTAATTTGCCTTTTGCTAGCCCAGATCAGGCAATTAGACGTTTAGAACAAAATGCTGCTCCTCAGTATCTAGTGGATCGGGGTGTTGCCCTTGCTTACCGGGATTTAAAACGGTATCCACAGGCACTAGAGTATGTTAACCGAGCGATTAAAACCACATCCGATAATCCAGAAATTTATTATCTCAAAGCCCAAATCCTTAAACAATTGGGGCGAAAAGAAAAAAGCCAACAGATGATCCAGGAAGCGATCGCTAATTTTGACAAAGCATTGACTAAAAAATCTCAACTCCCAGGTGATTTAGTCAAACAAATTGAGCGTGAACGCAGCAGTGCTGCTAGCCTCAATAATCCTGGATAATCGGGCATAGGAACTTATACTGAGCAGTTCGACAGGCTCACTGTGAAACTTTGTTGAAGTATTGGGCATTGGCGATTAACTTTTTCCCAATGCCCTATGCCCCATTCCCCATGCCCTACTTTGATATGCTTATTTCCAGAAGAGTAATTGAGAGATTAGACCAAAATGGAGATTCAGTTTCGCGAAATTAATCCTTTTGATATGTGGATTTGGCTAAAATTCAGCACAAATCCTTCTGCGCGTGAAAAGCAATATGTAGAAGAAGTTTTCAATTCCTGGTTTTATCTAGGTAAATTGGGTGCATTTAATGCCGAGAATCTTCAGGTGCAGGACACTGGACTCGATATCAGCTACATGAATTATGATGAACAAGGTTATGACAAAAGTCTGCTAGCACTGATGCATAATATCGGTGAGTTTGAATATGAGGGTCACTGGGGGCGTTGTTGGTTTGACTTAGGAACGAGTGATGCGATCGCTCTAGATATTTTAATCAATGCCCTCACTCAGCTAAGTCAGGAATATGTCACCATTGAAGAATTGTACATCGGCGGCGAAAATCCAGATTGGCCGATTGAGGATAGCGAAAGTCGTCCTCAGTCTATTTACGATAATTAGTTGCAAAAATGAATAAAGCAGGCGAAATTCGGGTAATAGCCTTGGGGCTAATTCGGGATGACGAACGCATATTTCTTTCTGAAGGCTACGATCCCGTCAAACAAGAAACATTTTATCGTGCTTTGGGCGGTGGGGTTGAATTTGGTGAAACCAGCCACGACGCTTTAAAACGGGAGTTTCAAGAGGAAATTCAGGCAGATTTAACGAATATTAAATATCTAGGTTGTATAGAGAACTTGTTTACATTTAATGGTAGGCAAGGTCATGAAATTATTCAGCTTTATCAATGTGACTTTGCTGATTCAAAATTTTATCAACTGGAAAGTTTAATTTTTTCAGAATCACAAAATCATAAGCATAGAGCTTTATGGATAGATATCTCTCGCTTTCAATCTGGAGAATTAAGATTAGTACCTGAAGTATTTTTTGAATATTTATAAATAATCAAATTATCTCTGGTTGCACTCTCGTCTGATTGAGTGCATTGCAATACTATTCGGGTTTTGCATTTTAAACTTAGAATTTGGTTTGGGAAAAGGTTAAAGGTTTTTTCCTTCCCCTTTTTCCCTTAACGGACAAGTATTGGGGTGCATTGGGGTTGTTAGGGTGCGATCGCTCTCAATAGCAGAAATAATTGAGTATTTTTGTATTTGGAAGTCCTAATCAAATACTGTACTTAGCCGTTCAAGTTGGGCTTCAATGGCGGCCAAAAGTTGGTGTTGCTGCCAATCTTGGGTAAGATGGGCGGCTATACAAGCTGCTCCAGCACCCATACCTTCTTTCACAAAGCCCTGCTCATAAGCTCTCAGTTGGGGATAACGAGAATTAGCAAAACTCAGATGAGTTCCCAATAGAGGAGGGGTTCTTCCACTTTGAGTTAAGCTGCTTTTTCCTAAGTTGAGAGCTAAGTCAACTGTAGCGCCAGTGGGGTCTTCTGCCACCCAGCGGGTTGTGCCCACAACTACTGCTTCTGGTTGCCATGATAAGGCGTAAGCTTGAGCGATCGCACTGATGAGCGCATAAACCGCCAGCATTTGCGTCCCCCCAGCAAGCATTACACCACAACTACGACTAGCTGCGATCGCCATCCCAGCTACCACCACTTGCATGGGATCACCTACAGCAGCAACAAGTTGCAAGGGGTTAACAGGGGAAGATAAGGACAAAGTAAAATTTTCTCCCCCTGCTCCCTGTTCCCTGCTCCCCTGCATCTTCTCCAACCCAGCTTGCACTAATGCAAATTTTTGTGCGTGGTTACAAACAGGGTGGCTACTATTAACTTTTCCGGCAGCATCTATACCTAAACCAGTTAAGATGGCCAGGGCAGTTGTAGTGCCTCCAACGACACACTCACCGACAATCAGATACCCCTGTTGGATATTGGCAGCAAGGCGTTCTCCCCAAAGTAGCCCTTGTTCAAACAAATGGTGTACCGTTGTGATTTCCATTGCAGCACCTCCACTTAAACACTTAGCAGGAGCGCCACCCAAATCAATTACTGGCACACCAGGAGGCTGAGGTAAACCAGCATTAAATAAATGAACTGGTATCTTTAGTGATTCAAAGACAGCGCGAGAAATCAGCACAGGTGAAGCCCCAGCCGCTAATGGAGGTAAGGGATATTGGGCTTTATGTTCCGGGCCATAATACAAAAATTCGGCATCTGCACAAGCAGTATATTTCCGATCCTCTGGAGTGCGACCAGCCGCCGAAATTCCTGGAATTAAACCAGTTTCAGTAAATCCTAAAACACAAGCAAATACGGGTAGACAGCCACGATACTGTCGTAGCCATTCTTCACCCTGTTCTTTTTGGGTATAAATACCAATTTGGGAATTGGGCATTGGGCATTGGGAATTGCTGATTAGTTAAGACTGATCATTTAACCAAAAACTAATGACAAATGACAAATGACAAATGACAAATGACTATACCTCATAATCCATGAGGACTTGTACCCAGCGTGGTGGGCGGGGAATGGGGTTACCCAGACGGTCAAAAAGGAACCATGCTGCTAGGTGTACCACAAAAAGGTAGATAAAGTTGTTGAGTAGAATTAAAGCGATCGCTCCCACTTGAATCAAAAACACGCTGGGACTCACCAACAAACTCAGCTTCAAAAATACCCACTCAATGAACTCAGTTACTTGAGTAATCACATAAATCCACAGGTCTTCACCCGACAAGATAGACAGCAACCACAGCCGAAAAAAAACTCCCAAAGTACCCAAAAGCGTACCCAAGGTGATAGAAACAATCCAGGGAACACGACGACGATACCATGTCGCTCCCAAAAGCACGCCCATGAAACCATAGGGCATGACAAACAGCAAACTGCGGGCTGGCCCCATCAATACTGTCAGCAGTAACCCAGAAGTGAGTGCTGCCATCCAGGCTGCACGTTTGCCCCAACGCAGATAAACTAGAGCGATCGGCACCGGAAAAAATATCCGCAAAACTGGGCCCAAGGGAAAGTAGAAATTAATAAACCAAATTAGGCTAGCGGTACTGGCTAAAAACGCCGTTTCCACCATCCTCAAGGGCGCAACAGCCTTGATTTGAGGAGGCATTAACTGCTGTTCTTTGTCTAACCAATGATTCTGAGGAGTTGGAGATTCAGGCGATGGATCTTTCTCCGGCTCATCTGGCAGAGAATCTAAAATACTCATATCTGACAAGTTCTTAAACTGGGGATTGGGGATTGGGGACTGGTTCTACTGGGGATTGGGAAGATTTATATGGGGATTCATAGCCCAACCAAATCTTACTCATAATTTCTCCCCAGTACCCAGTACCCAGTCCCAGAGCGCCCATTCATCGCCAACTTTTCTTAGCTGTTCGCGTAGCATCTCGTAGAGAAGTTGAGGAATCTTGGGCGCGATCGGTTAAACTATCATTCTTTCTAAGGCTGACAAATCGGGAATACAAATAGTATCTTGATCCCGTTTAATCAAGCCTTTTTTTTCTAGCCTCGTCAACACTCGTGTTACTGTTTCCCGCGCCAGTCCGCTCAAACTACTCAATTCCCGATGAGGTAAATTGGGTATTTCGGTTCCTGTCTGCCCTTTTTTTCCCTGTCCTTCTGCCAAAAACAGCAATGTATCTGCTACCCGTGACTGGCTATCAGATTCGCGCAACCGCAATCGGCGATTTACTTGCCGCAATCGTCGTGCCATGAGTTGCGCCAATCGTACTCCCGCCAAGGGTTCTATTTGAAGTAATTTGACAAAATCCTGAGCAGGCATACTGCCAATTACCGTCGGGGCTAAGGTAATCACATCTGTGGAACGAGGTACTTCATCTAGCGCCGCCATTTCACCAAATAATTCCCCTTTGCCAAGAATATTCAGTGTTACCTCTTTTCCTTCCAGATTGTAGGTGCGGATTTTTACCCAACCGTCCATAATAAAATACACAGACCCCCCCCAGTCATTTTCCAGCAGAATTACCTGATTGGCTGGGTGAGTACGGGTGACAAGATGGATGAGGGCTGATTCCACAGCAGGTTCTGGCAACCCTTGAAAAAAGGGAGCGGAGGTGATCATCCAGGGATTAGCCTGTGCTTGCAAGCTATATCGGTCTTCCATTATCACATTTTTATTGAAGCTGCTATATACACACAACAAACAAGAGCGCCATTTTTAGCCTAAGCCATCATTGCACAGCTCCCTTTCAAAGAGAAAACTAAACTATGCTACATAAGAAAGCGACAAGAACGTTTTTCTAAATAATCTTTACCTAATAAGTTTAAACAGGGTAAAAGTTTTGCAAAAAGTAGTTTATAGCCGGCGGTTATATTGCTTAAGGGCTAGCTGCACTGCAAACTTGATTAGTTAAGAATATAGGCAAACAACATCAATGATACTAAAGGGAGTAAATTATTGCTCAGGTATTTTAGCGATTTCCAAAAATAGGCAACCAATGACCTGCAACACTAAGCTTCTCACACAAACGCTGACTGAAGATTGCCACGACTCCCAGTAATCCATAACATAATGACAGTCACAAGTTCAAGTAGCGGCTTTTGCCACTCAAAATTTCTCCTATGGTCGATGCTGTGTATAGCAAGATACCCATAGGGTACGGCGATTGTAAATTAATCGTCACATTAGTTGACATAATTTTCTACGTAAGGTAATAAAAGTGACTTCCAGTGCAGATGAAATTCAAAAGTTGATTGCAGACATTGACAACTTGCTTGCCAGTGGTGGCAAGCGCCTGTCTAGATTTCTGTCTGGTCAGGCGCAAGAGCCTAAAGAAGTTTTAGAAAGAATTCGAGACTTCTTGGTGAAGTTGCAAGAAAAAGAAGCATTAGAGAGCGGCATCCCAAATCAGTCTTCTGAAGAACCGCGTTCGCCTTTGGTAACAAAATTTATTGATCGTGATTATAACCAGTATTCCCTACCGCAGATTGAACCCAGTCAAGAACAGAATACTGTTGGCGCCGGACAATTAAAAAATGAATTTTCGAGATTGATTCAGCCGTTGCGATCGGAATTAGAATCGCTTTTGCAAGAGCGAGCCACTCTTATACAGGAAATTCGACAGTTAGAACAAAAGCGTTTGCAAAACTACTCCCTAGCGCAACAGTTGACAAACCAGGAGCAGATGATTACCGAGTTTTTACAGGTACTCATGAGTCGTCTTGTGCCAACTTTAACGCCACTGGTAGGACAGGGGGGGGAAAATTCCGCCAGTTCTTCAAGAGCACCTAATCATGCAAACTCTGCAACTCAAACTTTTTTAGAATCACCAGATAGTGTGGAGCGGTTAACCCATCTAGCCAGGGAGTTGGATCAACGCCTATTATCCCTAGATGGGACGGTGAATGTAGTCTTTGAGGCACTACAGCGCAACATTAATACTTATTACGAATCCCTGTCGCAAGCATTAGCAAGAATGCATAGCAAGGGGATGCAAGGTGAACAGCTGATGGCCAGCTTTCTCAATAATTTAACCCAGCATTTGCAGCAAGAATCCCCTAGTTCTCAGTTATCTTTTTTGGGGGTAGAATCTGAGACACTATCTTCACCACCATCATTAGTTGAACCAACCGCGATCGCTGCTGAAGTTGCGCCCCAACCCTTGGAGCTTATACAGCCAGAAACTTCATCTCCACTCACTATTATTTCTGAGGAACAGGAGACTACCCTCACAGAAGATTTAGATGCAGTGCTGTTGCAGCTTGGTTTAGAATCTTCTGAATCTTCTGAAACCCCGACCGAATTACCGCAAGATATTTCTGCATTAATTGGTGATGAAGTAGACCAACTTTACGCTAGTTTATTCGGCGTTGGTGATGTTAGTAATCCAAGCCTCGATATTGCCACAAATGACTTATCTACCTCTACAGCCTCTCCATTACCGTTGAATATTGCTGAGGCACCTGTTCCTCCAACTGTGGATTCTGCGGTTGTGACACCAGAGACGAGCCAAGAGACTGAGACTTTAGGAGAAACCACAGATTCATCATCAGAACCACAGGAAGAACTATTTTTTGAAGAGGAGACTAACCTAGACTCGCCTCTTAGCTTCTCTACCCCACAAACAGACAGTTTCCCGGTGCAACTCGACACTCAGCCAGCTAGTGTTGATACAATTAGTACTCTAACTGACCTATTGCCTGATACTGATAGTGAGCAACAACTGCTGGAAGTATCATCTTCTGTGGAAGATGCCATAACTACAGCACCAGTTACTCCAGAAGTAACAGATATTGCGTTGGCCAAGCCTACTGTTAGCTTAGTGTCTGTCTACGACACGCCGCGCGATCGCAGAGAAGATATTGCCACATCGGAAGCATTAATTCGCGATGAGCAGCCAGAACCGTCTTCAGATAAATACATTGCTGCTTCACCACAAGAAAACTTGCTTTCTATTGAGTCAAACCAGGCTCCAGCCGTACCTGATATTTCTTTAGATGAAGAACAGTTGCAGCAATTAGATCGGGATTTGGCTAATTTTGATCAGCAGCTAAATTCTGAGTCGCAGCCAGCTACTAACCTGGATCTTTTCTCGGAACTACTTGATAACATTCAAGACACAATACCCACAACTTCCTCTGAAAAGCTCCAAGTAGTAGAGAATGCCTCAACTGCTGCTTTATCCAGTTTGGCAGTTCCCCTGGTAGAAACTGAAAAAAAAAAGGAAGTCACAACTCCTGTTCAAGAAACTTCTTTACCATCAATTTCCAACTCCATAAATAATCCAGAAGTTTCGCCCAATGTTCTAGAATCAGTCTGGTATTTAGGAATTGATTTAGGTACAACAGGAATTTCCGCTGCATTGTTAAATCGCTCGACTTTTGTTGTACATCCTATCTATTGGTCAGCAGAAAATCCGCCGGGAACAAGTCCCTTCCAGCAATCGTTTCGTTTGCCAACAGAGGTTTATCTGCCTACAGCTTCTATACCTCACGGTGAAAACGAAAGTATAGAAACACATGAGCATACGACACCTGCGGCTGTTGCCCAAGATAAAGTGCCCGATCGCTCGGCTACCACTTCTGCAACACCGAGAGCAACAGCAGATTCGACAACAAATAATCTCTACTCGGCGCAGTTAAAACCCTATTTACAAGTCGCCATTCCCTACAAGAGTGAACGACAGAAATGGGAACCTGTTTTGCAATTAAATGAATTTTCCGCAGGGCCTTTGATTTGGGTGGTGCGATCACTCTCTAAGCTACTATTAACCCTCAAATCCGAAAAAACTTGTACTACCCCTAGTTTAATGGCTGCGGCTGTTGGAATCAGCGAACAAAATTTTCCCCAGATTATCAATAATATTGCTGGTGTAATTTGCACTTGTCCATCTAGCTGCTCGGAACAATACCGCTTTAACGTGCGGGAAGCTTTACTCACTAGCAAACTTATCCAACATCCACAGCAAGTCTTTTTTGTCGAAGAAGCGATCGCTAGTTTACTCCCAGAACTTGATGCTGCTAACGGTGAGCAAATAAAATTAAGCGATACTCAAGGTTCTCATCCAGCCAAAACCAGCGAACATCCCATTGTTGGCAACACCCTTGTGATTAACATTGGAACAACTGCCACAGAAATGTTGCTGGTGAATGTACCAGAAAGCTTGCAGCAATTGACATACAATGATTTCATGCTCCACAGTTTTGCTTATGCTGGCAAGGGAATTGAGCAAGATATTATTTGCCAGCTGCTATTGCCACCGAAATCTCGGCAATCACGCTCAGAAACACCAAGCGATAGCAAAACTACCACGAGTAATCCTTGGCAATGGCAACCCTCAATTCCTGGTTTAGACCAAATGCGTTGGCAGACTTTAGGGTTAGAAGAATTAGAACTACCTAGAGTCGGAGAACCAGATATCACCGCTCGGATTCGCCTCCAGCAGCGTCTAGAAAGTTCTCTTCTAGGACAGGCGGTATTAGATGCGGCACTAGCCTTAAAGCTGATTTTGCAACACCAAGACTCTTTTACTCTGGAATTAGCCGATCAGCGGTGGATTTTGCAGCGACGAGACTTAGAAAGCCAGGTATTTATCCCCTTTGTGCGCCGCCTGAATCGAGAACTCAACAAGTTATTGGTAGCTCGTGGCATTCCTACAGAATCCATTAATCAAGCGATCCTGACTGGTGGGGTGGCTTGTGTCGGGACGGTGAACCGCTGGCTACGGCAAAAACTCCCCAGTGCCAAGATTATGCAAGATTTATATCTCGGCGAAAACGGCGCTCCTAATTGCAGTCGGGTTGCTTATGGTTTGGCGATGCTGCCTCTGCATCCCCAAATATTAGATATACCCAGGCAACAATACACTGATTATTTCTTGTTTACAGAATTGCTACGGTTGCTACCAGAGCGATCCTTATCTTTCGGTGAAGTTATCCAGTTATTTGAGGGTCGTGGGATTAATACTCGCACTTGTCAGCAACGCCTGCTGGCTTTTTTGGAAGGTGAATTGCCTTCCGGTTTGATACCTTCAGTCACAGAATCAACCTGGCTCACCCAGAGTTCGCAAGAAAATCCTGACTATCAGGCGATCGCCATAGCACCACTTTTTGAAAAACAAGGGAGTCTCACTTATCGTCCCAATTCCCAACAACTGTTGTCTTTGCGTCGCTATCTAGATGCAATCAAGGCTAGTAATCAGCAATCACTGGAGGAACCATACACGGTGAATTTTGCCTTAGAGGTTCATCATTGAGACTAGTACATCACGCTAGAAATAATGATACTACTCAAAATTCCAAATGCTTACGTCATAAGCATTTGGAATTTTGCAAAGTGCTATTACTACTTTAGGAAAGTAACTTTTTGGATGTGTACCGTAGTAGGATCTTTTTTATTGATGGAGAAAATACTGTAGATTTACAATCTCTCACTTTAATTGAAAGATTCTGTAAATTTTGGGTTTTTGGTTTTTTTATTGGTTAAAATTTGTGTATATTAACACTCAGTAGTGGCGACAACCAATAGTAGTAAAAATCGCCTAAAAATCATGTCTTATGTCTACACTACTGATGCAAAAATTCCTGTTATAAAATAAGTTAGCCCTTGTGAATAATCTTTATCTTTATTCAGTTAATTGTTCGCAACAGCCTTCACACCCGTCAACTTTAAGTGTGAGAAAACGATTAATTGACATTATTGGAGCCATTGTAGGGCTGATTATTACATTTATGGTAGCAATTCCTGTAGCAATTGCTACCTTTATTCATGAGCCAAGTCCAATATTCTATTCCCAAATTCGGTGTGGTTTAAACGGAAAAACTTTCCGCATTTGGAAATTCCGTTCCATGATCGTCGATGCTGATAAACTCAAGCATTTGGTTGAAAACCAAGCTAAAGGTCACATCTTTAAATCTGTTGACGATCCTCGCATTACTCCTGTGGGTAAATTTTTGCGGCGTACTAGCTTGGACGAATTACCCCAATTTTGGAATGTTTTATTAGGGGATATGAGTTTAGTTGGTACTCGTCCACCTACTCTTGATGAAGTTAGCCATTACGATTTACACCATTGGGATAGATTGCGAGTCAAACCAGGTATTACCGGAGAATGGCAGGCTAATGGACGTTCCAGCATTACAGACTTTGAAACCATTGTCAAGATGGATATAGATTATCAGCGCAAGTGGTCTGTAACTTATGACCTGAGTCTGATTATTAAAACTATCTGGGTGGTATTTAAAAAGACTGGTGCTTATTGAATTCGGGATTGGGGATTGGGGATTGGGGATTAGGGACTGGGGAGTGGGCAATAATCAATAGTTTTTCCTCCCCTGCCCCCTTCAACCCTTGACGCCGCTACCGGTTTCCGTGGGTACAATGTAACGTTGTAAAAACAGAAATAGTAATAAGACTGGGGCGATCGCAATTACTGAGCCAGCAGCTACCAACCGCCAGTCAAGTGAAAATGTCCCTGCTAGCTTCGCGACGCCCAAAGGAAGAGTGTATAAACTTTCGTCTTGGATGACAATTAAAGGCCACAAAAAGTCACTCCAAGCACCAATAAATACGAAAATAGCTAAAGTTACTAGTGCAGGGCGAACTGCTGGTAACATAATATGCCACCACAAACCTAATTCTGAACTGCCGTCCATCCGAGCCGCTTCTTCGATTTCTTTGGGGACACTCATAAAAGCTTGGCGCAACAGAAAAATCCCAAATGCAGAAGCTAAACTTGGAAAAATCATCCCTAAGTAAGTATTTCTCAAACCTAACTGGACTGTCAAAATATAGAGGGGAATCATGACGATTTGGAAGGGAATCATAATCGTAGAGACGATCGCCACAAAAATCCAGTCTCGCCCCACAAACGACAATCTTGCCAACGGATAGGCGGCTAAAGCGCAAAACAGCAGATTTAAACCCACAGTCAGCACTGACACCAAAGTACTGTTATACAGATATTGTCCAAAAGGTAGAGAGTTCCACACACTAAAGAAGTTATCTAGTGTTGGTTGACTAGGCAACAACTGTGGCGGTGACTGAAAAATATTTTCCGTAGGCGATTTTAAGGCTGTACTAATTAGCCATAGTAAAGGAAAGAGCATTACCAGTGCGATCGCTCCCAACAGCGCATACATTAGCAGAATTTGCGATCGTGATTTTTTCAGGTTCAGCATTTGATTAATAACTTTCCTAGTTCTCTAAATATGGTCAAAAATCTAGTTAAATCAAGAGTTTCTGCTCACATCCCATAATTATTAAAGAAGTCGGGGATATAATTCCAGCACAAGTAAGTTACATTCAACTTTTATCTGTAAATGTAGAGACGTAAAATTTTACATCTCTACAAGAGTTTTGGTTGCACAACTAATAACTTTTATACATCAAATCAGCAACGCCAAAAATCGGATCTAATCAAGTAGGCTTATAGCCTATCATCCTACAGTTTTAAGTCAAACTAGAGTGGTTAATCTTCAACCGCTACATAAGGTTGTGGTTCCTGCAAGCGTTTAGTGATTTCTTCTCGTCTATACCTTGCAAGTTCGATGTAAAGCCTCTTGCGAGAGAGATTCACACTTCCAACAGGCTCATGCTCTAGCAGTGTATGCCAAGGGGAAAACAGCGAACCTTCATCTAAGCGTTTGCGTTCTTCAAAGTCAAATTTCTGGCTGGGAATGCGGACAGTTGCAACTTTAATAAATGGTGAATCTGCTTCTTGCCATTCCTGAACGTGGTCTTCAATCGGCGTTTTTTCATCGTCTAAATAAAATTGAATTAGGAAGTCAAAAGACGCCTCTCGACCTTCTTCTGTCAAATATTTTACTAGCGTTTCTCGAAGGTAATTTTCTGATTCTGGAAGTGTTTCTGGTGGTTGTTCAGGCTGTTGAGATTTGACAGTTAATTTTACAATGCGACTACCAAATTTAAAGGGAGCCATACTCCAATATTGAATCAAAAGTGGATTTCCTACTTTTTGACTACCAATTTTTTGCAAGATAGCAAAGGCATAGCCAAGTTCCTCTATTCGTTCTGGGGTAAGTTGTCCACTACCTGCTTGGGAAAGATCAGCATAATCACGAACGTCTTTGGTCAAGAAAATCGGATAATTGTTAAGTATAAAATCTTGAGTTTTTTCTTCATCATCAAGGACTTTTTGCCCGTCCACATTCATTACCTTGATGGCGATACCACGAACATCAGGCTGGCTATCGGAGTGGAATTTCCCACGCTTTTGAGGTGAACCACCACTAGAGAACCGAATCCACGCAGGATAGGTTTGGGGCGTTTTGAACAAACCTACTCTCAGGTCTTCAGGAAGATTGGGTTCAATAATAAACTCTCCCCAAAGGAGTCCATGACTTTTACTATGAATTTGGCGGAGGTCTGGGCCCGTTTTTTGTTGAGCTTGGAGACTACTTGCGATAATCTCGTCAATTATTGCTTCTTGCTCAGTGGTAGATGACGTTGGGTTATTCATAAAACATTTGATGAGATGTCTTCATTATCCTGAATCCTTCAACCTTTTCGAGTCAATCCGGTTTCCGTACAAATAGCTTGTAGTGGTTTATCCCAAGGTTCAATAGGTATTTGGGAGAAATAGGCAAAATCAAAGACAATTCCGATAGTCGGCTTTGTCTGCCACTGCGGTAAACTGAGCAAGCGATCGTAATATCCGCCGCCATAACCCAAACGATATCCTTGATAGTCGCAAGCTACACTGGGTACAAGAATCAAATCTACTTCGGCAGCATCTAAAATTGGAGTGTCGGGGTGTGGTTCAGCAATGCCATAAGCGCCACTTTGGACAGAATCATTTGGTGTCCAAATATGCCAACACAGGGATTTATCAACGCAGCGAGGAAATCCCCAACGGTATGTGGTGTTTACAAATAAGGGACTGAGGTCAGGTTCTTGGCGAAAGCTGAAATAAGCGAGTATTGTTTTTGCTTGGGTAAACAAAGTAGAGTTTTGTAAATGAGAGCATAAGCGATCGCTTTTTTCTCTCCATTCTCCAACGGACATTGATTGACGTGTTTTGAGTAGAGTCCGGCGCAGTTCTACTTTATTTAGTTGATGATTAACTTTGTCCATAAAAATAGTCAAAAAAATAAGCTGGGCATCACCCAGCTTGTATCACTCTACATTCACCAAAACATTGTTATGCAGCGTGTTGACGATACCACTCAATGGTATTCTTTAGCCCTTCTTCAAAGCCTACCTGAGCCGTGAAATTAAAGGCAAGCTTTGCTCGTTCAGTATCTAAACAACGGCGGGGTTGACCATTAGGCTTGTCAGTTTGCCACACAATTTCACCCTTAAACTCCATCAAGTCACAGATTAGAGTTACTAAATCAAGGATGGAAATTTCATAACCTGTTCCCAAGTTAACTGGTTCCGATTCGTTATAGAATTGAGTTCCCATAACAATCCCCCGCGCTGCATCTTCTGAATACAGAAACTCACGGGTGGGACTGCCATCACCCCAAACAGGGAGTTGTTTTTCCGCTTTAATTTGGGCTTCGTGAACTTTGCGAACTAATGCTGGGATAACGTGGGAACTTCCTGTGTCAAAGTTATCTTCTGGGCCATATAAATTTACTGGCAGTAGGTAAATCCCATTAAAACCGTACTGCTGGCGGTAAGATTGCAATTGGACTAAAAGTGCTTTTTTTGCAATTCCGTAAGGGGCATTAGTTTCCTCTGGATACCCATTCCAAAGATCATCTTCTTTGAATGGCACTGGAGTGAATTTAGGATAGGCGCAGATTGTGCCAACACAGACAAATTTTTCTACTCCAGCTTGATAGGCAGCATGAATTAGCTGGGTTCCCATGATCAAGTTATCGTAGAACAACTCTGCGGGTTTTTCGCGGTTTAAACCGATACCACCGACATGAGCTGCTAGATGTATGATTATGTCCTGCTGGTCAACCGCACGTTGGCTATTTTCCCAAACACGCAAATCGGAATCGTGCGATCGCGGTATTGTAATTTTCTCACGATCAGCCCCTGCTTTACACAGTTGATCTATCACCTGACGACCTAGAAACCCTGACCCACCAGTGACGAGAATGCGTTTATTTTTTAGTTCTAAGGCTGTCATATTTTTATCCTCTGTGATGCGAATCAGAAGTGCAAAGCGCCCAGTGTTTGACGAATAGTCGCAATATCAGCTGGAAATTGGGAACCATTTCCATTGGGTGAAGTGTGGCCCAATGCTTGTAAGTCTGCTTCTACCATTAGGGAAACTAGTTCTTCAAAGGTTACTGATGGTGTCCAGCCCAACTTTTGCCGTGCTTTGGTAGAATCACCAATCAACAACTCTACCTCAGATGGACGGAGGTAACGCTCATCAAACTCTACATAATCTTGCCAATTGAGATTCACATAACTAAATGCCAGTTCCAAAAACTCCCGCACTGAGTGAGTTTCACCAGTCGAAATTACGTAATCGTCTGGCTGGTCTTTCTGTAACATCAACCACATTGCTTTGACGTAATCCTTGGCATAGCCCCAATCTCGCTTGGCGTCTAGATTACCCATGTAAATCTTTTTTTGCTTACCAGCAACGATACCTGCCACCGCTCTAGTAATTTTGCGGGTTACAAAGGTTTCACCCCGCCGCGGTGACTCGTGGTTAAAAAGTATGCCGTTACAAGCAAACAAATCATAAGACTCACGATAATTTACAGTTTGCCAATGGGCGTAAACTTTCGCACAGGCATAGGGACTGCGGGGATAAAAGGGCGTTGTCTCAGTTTGAGGTATTGCTTGTACTAAACCGTACATTTCTGAAGAACCCGCCTGGTAAAATCGCACTTGAATTCCGGTACGATGTTGGTAGTCTCGAATTGCTTCCAACAGACGCAATGTTCCCATTCCTACAGCATCCACTGTGTATTCTGGTGAATCAAAGCTGACTCTGACATGGGATTGAGCGCCGAGGTTGTAAATTTCTACTGGTTTGACTTCTTCTAAAATGCGCCGTAACGTCGTACCGTCTGTCAAGTCACCGTAGTGAAGAAACAACCGCACTCCCTCTTTGTGGGGGTCTTCGTAAATGTGATCGATGCGGTCTGTGTTGAAGGTAGAAGTCCGGCGAATGATGCCATGAACTTCATAACCTTGTTCCAACAAAAACTCACTTAGATATGAACCATCTTGTCCAGTAATACCAGTAATCAACGCTCGCTTCTGTTGCGTCATGCCTAATTATCCCTTATTGTCTTTGATTAAAAAGTTACAGCCAATCTGATACAACCTAGCAACTAATTGCTGAATTGCCTAATGGGAAACTACGAGTTCTTATTGTTAGAAGACTTTTTCCGTAAATAAATATACTTAATAAAAAATAATTTAACACGTAAGCCAAGTATAAATAGCTCAAGATTTTTGAATTATGTATATTTCTTCTTGTACCAGATAGACCAAGATTATTTTATGTAAGTTGTTTTTTGTCAAAACTTCATATATCTCTAGTTTTGTGAAGAATTAATAAAATAGGCATATTAAATTTAGACTTCTAGGGCGTGTCATCAATTGAGCCAAATGACAGAAGCAGCCAGATAAATTGCACCT
>NZ_JBDNJQ010000090.1:0-32994 GCF_051172895.1 Nostoc sp. CALU 1950
CCTCTAATTCCATTTGGTTTGCGTTCTCTCATATCGCTTTTAGTCTAAACTCCAGAACCTGACTATTTACGGTTTTGATGCAGATGCAGATGCCTGTGAAGCTGCTGAAGCTGAATTGGAATTGAAACAAATAAATTGGACTGAAAAACATATTCCTTTAGCGCTTGGGAAGTCTGTAGGAGAGGCAACCCTTTATGTAACTAAGCATCCAATGTGTAGTTCCCTATATCCGCCAAATGAACCATATACAACCAAATTTACCAATCTGCCGGAATTATGTAACTTGGATTTCACTATAGAAATTGAGACAGCTACATTAGATACTTTTTGCAACACTGAAAAAATAAATACAATAGATTTTTTACAAATTGATGTTCAAGGTGCAGAACTTCAAGTTTTAGAAGGAGCTTCGGAAATTTTAAAACGTGGTGTGTTAGGAGTCCAAGTAGAAGTTGAGTTTTCACATATATACGCAAATCAACCTTTATTTGCTGATGTTGATGTCTTTTTAAGAGGACATGATTTTACGTTATTCGATTTAGAAACTGCCTACCGTCATCGCGCTCGTTCACCAATTGCATCAACACAGCGTCCGGGGCAATTACTCTGGGGAGATGCTTATTATCTCCAAGATCCAATTAGGGAAAATACCAATCTTCAGATTAAAGATCCAGCTAAAATCCTCAAGTTAGCTTGTATAGCAGATGTTCTGGGCTTTCCAGATTATGCTTTAGAGTTACTAGAATACCTAACGGTTGAGTATGGCGTTAATCCAGAATACAATTTTGCTAACACTATTATAGAGAGTTTATCTAATTTTCCAGAATTGGTTAATTTTGGGTTAGATTCTCTACCTGTGGTAGCTAATCTTCGTCCTTTCATGAATATCTAAAGTGTTGCTCCTGTTATTAATTTTTACGTATTTCCTATTCTGTTACTTCACGTATAAAAGTGCCTTACTCAAACTCAGGTGGCCACAGTTCTGATACCGCCAGTTCCCAACCTGGTAGTAAGTCCGGTAATGTAAGTGTGTCTCCATTTTGCAACACCACTGGAGCTTGGTTTAATCGGTAAACTATTACTGTCAATTTGTCAGGGTCAATCAGTATGCCGACTACAGACCCAAGTTGCAAAAATAACTCAATCTTCTCTTCAAGTGGTTTAATTCTGTCGCTTTTAGATTTAATCTCAACCATCAGGTCTGGAACTAACTCTACAAAGTCGCGCTTGGTCTTCTTCAGCCGATCAGCGCGAACAAAAGACACATCAGGGGCACGCAAGTTTCTTTTTTCCGAGTCGTCCTCTTCTATTCTAGGTAATATGAAACCTGCGCTAGAACCAGTCACTCGCCCTAGCTTGCGCGACATTACCCAAATATTCAAGAAGGTACTCAACCGAGTGCCAATTTCTTCTGACTCGTAATCTGATGGCCCCATAACTATAATTTTCCCTTCTACCAGCTCCATCTGCCATTCTGGATGCTCGGTTTGTAGCTCCTCTAAGTCTGTAATGGTGAAAGACATAATATTACAGAAAATACTCTTATATATATCATAAGTACCACACTCTAAGAAAGCTAAAATGTATTGTATTGAAATAAAAATGGCTGTATAGGTTGCCATTAGTAGCATCAATAAAAACAGATGTAATTTTTTATGAACTTATCAAGGAACTAGCACAGATATTTTTTGAACTTATTAATAAACTTGATACTAATCCCAATATCTACACATTTATTGCACCTGAAGTTAAACAAAAATCATTTTGTCTAGACGGCTTATTTACTACTATTAAGGCTTTTAAAAATGAACCTTTATACTTTGTAGAATTACAAACCTATAAAGATGAAGATTTTACGAATGACTTTTTGGGGAAATTTTTGTTTACTTTCGTCAATAGAAACCAGCAAACTCAGACTGGTACGCAATTGTTATCTACGATCGCCGCATTCATGAAACCCCACCTCACCCACGCTATCAGGCTTTAGTAGAACAACATCTACGCTGCATTATTTGAATGAACTTTCTACCAGGGCTGAAGATTCTTTGGGAATAGGAATTGCCAAACTATTTGTAGAAACACCTACGAAAGCTACTTCCTTAGCCCAACAGCTAATCACTCAGGCACGAGGATAATTACTGGATGAAAACCTTCAAAAGAAAGTGATAGTATTTATCCAAGCCATTGGATTTTATAAGTTTCCCAATCTGACCTTAGAGGAAATTGAAGCCATGCTTGATTTAGATGCATTCAAAAATACTCGATTGTACGAGAGTATCGTGGCAAAGACTAAGCCGAAAACAGAACTAGAAACAAAATTGAAATTAGTGCCCAAATGTGTTGACAAAGGTATGAGCATTCAAGAAATAGCAGAATTTTTGGAACTAGATGTTGAAACTATCAGAAAATATCTGCAAGAACAGTCTTAGCAGTTAAGAGGATGTTTGGCAAGTGTTGAGCGCATAGTACGGTAGGCGTTTTGCGTAGGCGTAGCCCGCCCTTAGACATCGCTTACCATCTGCCATAGCCAATCGTAAATTGTTATGCTATATTAAGCGTAGTCGTTATGAGTTTATATATTGTCATGACTAACCCAACTGTAGAAAACTTGGTAATTATCGGTTCTGGTCCAGCAGGCTACACAGCCGCCATATATGCCGGACGCGCTAACCTGAAACCCGTTGTATTTGAAGGTTTCCAAGCCGGTGGTTTACCTGGTGGGCAACTAATGACAACGACGGAAGTTGAGAATTTTCCGGGATTTCCCAAAGGAATTACCGGGCCGGAACTGATGGATCAGATGAAGGCTCAGGCGGAGCGCTGGGGAGCTGAACTCTATACTGAAGATGTTATATCAGTTGACTTGAGTCAGCGTCCATTTACAGTGCGATCGCAAGAAAGGGAAATAAAAACTAACAGCATCGTCATTGCTACTGGTGCAACTGCAAAGCGTTTAGGTTTACCCAGCGAACACGAATTTTGGAGTCGGGGTATCTCCGCTTGTGCAATTTGTGATGGTGCAACACCAATTTTCCACGGTGCAGAATTAGCTGTGATTGGTGCTGGCGACTCAGCGGCGGAAGAGTCTATTTACCTCACTAAATACGGCTCTAAGGTAAATATGTTAGTACGCACCGATAAGATGCGGGCTTCTAAAGCCATGCAAGACAGGGTTTTGAGCAACCCAAAAATCCAGGTGCATTGGAACACAGAAGCCGTGGATATCTTCGGTAACAGTCACATGGAAGGGGTAAAAATCCGCAATACTAAAACTGGTGAAGAGAGCAAACTGCACGCTAAGGGTTTATTCTACGCCGTTGGTCACACTCCCAATACCTCTTTATTTAAAGGGCAATTAGAACTGGATGAGGTGGGTTACGTTGTCACCAAGCACGGTACTGTGGAAACCAGTGTAGAAGGCGTTTTTGCCGCTGGCGACGTGCAAGATCATGAGTTTCGGCAAGCAATTACGGCTGCTGGTACTGGCTGTATGGCGGCGATGTTGGCAGAACGTTGGTTGTCATCCAGTGGCTTAATTCAAGAATTCCATCAACAGCCAGAAACAGCAGACAATGAATTAGAACATCAGCCAGCCAAAAAGACTGAAGCTGAGGAAGAAGCTGGATTTAACTTGGATGGGACACGCCATGAGGGAGGTTATGCTTTACGGAAATTGTTCCATGAAAGCGATCGCTTACTCCTTGTTAAATACGTCTCTCCTGGTTGTGGCCCTTGTCATACCCTGAAGCCAATTTTAAATAAAGTGGTGGATGAATTTGACAGCAAAATTCACTTTGTGGAAATTGACATCGACAAAGACCGAGATATTGCTGAAAATGCTGGTGTGACAGGAACGCCAACGGTTCAATTGTTCAAAAATAAGGAACTGGTGAAGGAAGTCAAAGGTGTGAAGCAAAAGAGCGAATACCGCCAGTTGATTGAAAGTAATCTGTAAGAGAATGGGGAGTGGGGAGTGGGGAATGGGGAATAGTAAAAAATCATTGACAGTTACTAATTCTCAATACTCACCCCCCAACATCGCAAACTAACCTGTTAAATAAAGATACAGAAATAATCGTTGTATTGACCAAAGTTTGCGCCTGATTAAAATCAGAATCACCCGTAATCAAGAAATCTGCTTCTGCTGCCATAGCACAAGCTAAAAACTTTGCATCTTTTCTATCTCTGGGAAAATCAACTTCAAAATTGACATCAATTAGCGTTAGAAATGTATCGATAATTTCAAACCATTCACCTCTCACCTCATCTGTCAACTTAAATTTGCTTCGGCTTAAGACTTCTTTATATTCCACAATAATTTCTTCAGAAGCTATCCATTGCCAATCTGGATTATCAAAAATAAACTGAATAATATCTCTTGGTACTCTACCCTTAAGTACAGCAGAAACTAAAACATTCGTGTCAATAACAACTTTCATTCCCCGCGTTGGTAAGCTTCAATTTCTGCTGATATTTCTGCTTCTGTAATATCTTGTACTCCCGGTAGCGACTGTGTTTTATCAAATAAATCTCTCAGCTTTTTACTAATTTCTGCTCTTGGATTATTCTCAGCTAAGATAATTATTTCTACTCTTTGTCCTACCTGAAAAGGTAAATCAGATAATATTACTTGACTTGGATCTGTAATGGTGATGTATTTTTTGTAAGCGTTCATAATTCCTCCATTAACTTGGTCTTTCTCTACTTAAGATAATTAAATTTTGTGGTGACAACGGCTGGTAATTTATTTCTAGCAAAAATAAGGCATAATCTCACCTCTTCCTCAGTCTAGCTCTGTAACCACTGCGAAGCAATCGGACTTTTATTCAGGATGTTTACGCAATCCCCTATCTAATATGTAAAATGGTCAGCGTATCAAGCTTTGCTCCAGGCGATCGCACATGGCCATTACAAAACGGCGACTACCGACATTTTTACAGTTTGGCAAAAGTCTCAATCTTTCCCAAAAACTCATGCTCATCGGGTTAGCCATTACCCTATTTTTCATCTTCCTGGCATTCTTAGCTCCCGTATTCCAGGCTTGGGGATGGCTGCAAAACCCCAAAGATTTTCTTTCTAATCCAATTCACGAGCCACCCTCAGCTAAATATTGGTTTGGTACTAGTCGTCTGGGCTATGATGTGTTCTCCCGGACATTGTTCGGCGCTCAAGCTGCTTTGCAGGTGGTAATTTTGGCAACGGCGCTGAGTATGATTATCGGTGTACCTTTGGGGATGCTGAGTGGTTATCTCGGCGGGAAATTGGATAAAGTGTTGCTGTTTATCATGGATAGCATCTACACTCTACCAGGGCTACTGCTGTCTGTGACGCTGGCCTTTGTGGTAGGGCGGGGAATATTAAATGCAGCGATCGCTATTAGCATTGCCTACATTCCCCAATATTACCGGGTTGTTCGCAACCACACCGTAAGTGTAAAAACTGAAGTGTTTATCGAAGCTGCTCAAGCAATGGGCGCTTCCACTTGGGTTGTGCTTTCTCGTTACCTGTTTTTCAACGTCATTCAAAGTGTACCCGTCCTATTCACACTCAACGCCGCTGATGCAATTTTGGTGTTGGGTGGTTTAGGTTTTTTGGGGCTAGGACTTCCCGAAGAAGTGCCAGAATGGGGACATGATTTAAAACAAGCCCTAGAAGCTTTACCTACTGGCATTTGGTGGACTACACTTTTCCCCGGTTTAACCATGACATTCATGGTGGTAGGGTTATCACTACTTGGTGAGGGGTTAAATGAATTTGTCAATCCCCGTTTGCGGAGAGAAAATAGAATCCGAAAGTAGTCATTTGGTCATTAGTCATTAGCAAAAGACGAAGAACAAGGAACAAATGACAAATGACCAATGACAAATGACCAATAAACAATAGAGAGATTTGTATGAAAGATAATCTAACGTTAATTGCTGCCGCTACTGGCGGGTTTATGCTTTCCGTTGCCCTTGCTGGTATCTTAAGAGGTACTCCAGTTACAGCTTGGCAGGAGCAATCGAGTTTCCGTACCAAGACTGTTGCTGATTTACGACTCGCACCCAATAAGACAGAAAATTTAGAATTTTTTCGTGCCAAAATCCTAAAACCCTGACAAATTGTTGATTTTGAACTGGAGAATAGGGAATAGGGAATAGGGAATAGGGAATAGGGAATTAATAAGCTGTTAACCAATTACCAATGCCCAATAACAAATGACAAATGACAAATGACAAATGACAAATGAAGTAATTGGCATTGATGTAGGAGGAACAGCAATTAAGTTGGGGCGTTTTGCAGCTGATGGTACTTGTCTGCAATCTTTGGCTGTGGCAGCTCCTCAACCAACAATGCCGGAGGCGGTGCTGGCGGTGATCTTAGATGCGATCGCGCAAATTGATCCAGATAATCAAGCTGTGGCTATTGGTGTGGGTACTCCTGGCCCATCCGATGCCGCACAACGAATTGCCAAAATCGCCATTAACTTACCTGGATGGATCGATGTGCCTTTAGCAGACTGGTTAGAAGCTAAAACTGGCAAACCTACTGCGATCGCTAATGATGCTAATTGCGCTCTTTTGGGAGAAGCTTGGCTAGGAGCCGGTCGCCACTTTCAAAATCTGATTTTGCTAACTTTAGGTACTGGGGTTGGTGGCGCAATTATCCTTGATGGCAAACTATTTATTGGACATCAAGGAGCCGCCGGGGAATTAGGTTTAATTTCATTCAAACCAGATGGGCCAATTTGTAATAGTGGCAATCAAGGCTCTTTGGAACAATATGCCTGTGCTACTGCAATTCGCCGCCGCACTCTCAAGGAACCCATTGAATTAGGTGTTCTTGCCCAACAAGGAGATCTCACAGCCTTGACTTTTTGGCAAGAATATGGTAGAGATTTGGGAATTGGTTTGACGAGTTTGATTTATGTATTAACACCGCAAGCGATCGTCATTGGTGGCGGTATCAGTGGTAGCTTTGAGTTTTTCTTACCAGCAGTGAAGGCGGAAATTGAGAAGCGAGTGCAGCCTTTATCACGAGCGGGTTTACAAATATTGCCAGCGGAGTTAGGCAATTTTGCTGGGATAGTAGGTGCAGCAAAGTTGGCATGGCAACGCTATTCGGAATGTTAGATTATGGTTCAAACAATCCCAGCTAGAGACATCAGTCTTTACGAATTAGAAGAAAAATTTGGTTTACAACTTGCCACAGACAGCAATTTCTTTGCAGAGTGGACAGAAAATTTACCGACTCTGACTGATGCAGAGAAGCAAGCGCTGACACGAGTCAAAAGCAACTATTTAAACTTGAATAAGCACCGTCTGATGTCAGAAGAGGCGGTAAAAATGGTAGTGCTGTCTCCTCTACTCGATTTAGCTGGGTTTTATCAACCTCCTTTTGAGATTGAAACCGAGACTTCTGTGGAGATTTCTGCCGAAGACGAAAGCTTTCTCGTTAAAGGAAACATTGATGTTCTTGTCATCCAAAAACGTCTTTGGGTACTTGTCATCGAATCTAAAAGCAGCAAATTTGATGTGATGACAGCCCTGCCTCAAGCACTCGCTTATATGCTTGATCGTCCAAATTCTGCACAACCAACTTTTGGTTTACTAATCAACGGTAGGGAATTTGTGTTTGTCAAATTGATTCAACAAGAACATCCTTGGTATGCACGATCTTATGCACTATCAATTGAACGTGATTCAGAACTACACCAAGTACTCAGTATCTTGAAACGCCTTGGAGAATTAATTGTGCTTTTACCCTCTGAGAACTAGGGATTGAGGCTTATCGCCTACCTATACTTGCAACTCAAATCCAGGTAATATATCTTCTCCAGAAAGAATCGCCGGCATTTGCATAACTTCTACAGCTTTTTCGAGTCGGTAAATTTCCACTTGCTTATCTTGAGGATTAATTAGCCAACCTAAACGCAAACCGTTTTCTATGTATTCCTGCATTTTCCCTTGGATAGGTGCAAGCCGATCTGTCTCGGAACGCAATTCAATGGCAAAATCAGGTACAAGTGGCGGAAATTTTTTTCGTTGTTCTAGTGTTAAAGCTTCCCATCGTTCCAACTTTACCCAAGCCGCATCAGGGGAACGTTTTGCACCATTTGGAAGTATAAAGATAGTTGAAGAACTAAAAACTTTCCCTAACTTAGCTTGACGATTCCAATTATTCAAGTCTGTAATTAAATCTGCTTCTTGATTTCCGCTTTCTCCTCCTACTGGTGGCACAATTATTAATTCTCCTGCTGCATTCATTTCCAGGCTTAAATCGCCATTAGCAATACACAATTGATAAAATTGTTCATCGGTTAAATGAGCGATCGGTTTTAGATTCAGCACAACAGTATTCATTGAATCTTTCCTCGTGCCTTTATTGTTAACATCGTTATCTTTAGTTAAAAATTTAGCAGGGGTAAGTTCCTCGTTCATACTAAGACAAAGAATATCCAGTTGCTTTCTTAACGTATTTCACAACTTTTTCATAAGATTCAGGGTTACTCACAGGGTTGATGATGATGGGAATAGTTCCATCTGGCAACCAAAAAGTTATTCTGCCGTTCGGTTCATGACAAAAAGAACTGATGCAGTTGAGATTAATTACATATTCGTTTTTTTCGTAAATAATTTTCACCCAGTGGGCATGATCTAATTCTAATCCTGTCACACATTCTAAATAATCGAGAATCTTTTGATAATCTTCTAAGTTAGTTTGCGGGTGAATCACTATAGGAATGGCACTATCGGGTAGCCAAAAAGTAACTCTGCCATTCAGTTCATAACAAAAAGCATGGACACGTTCAAAATTCACTACATATTCTCTCCTCTCGTAAAGGATTTTCACCCAGTACGCCACAACATCTCCTCAAGTCCGAAATTTACGAATGATGCACCCTGGATGTCCAAATCTATTGAAACTTTAAGTTAATGTTGCTATGCACCAATTCAAAATCTAAAAAATTAATTTTGAATTTTGAATTACGAATTGTTATGACACCTCCAATGGTGTTGGCGTGCTTGATGTCGAAAGAGAAAGAGCGATCGCTGTTTGAATAAACCCTTTAAATAAAGGATGAGGGCTACTGGGGCGTGATTGAAATTCTGGATGAAATTGGCAAGCAAGAAAGAATGGGTGCTTGGTTAATTCCACAATTTCAACTAAGCGTCCATCGGGAGAAGTACCACTGATCACATAGCCAGACTTTAACAACAAATCGCGGTAAGCATTGTTGAACTCATAGCGATGTCGATGTCGTTCATAAATCACATCTTCTTGATAGAGCTTAAAAGCTAGAGTATCAGGGAGAACACGACAAGGATATAGTCCCAACCGCATTGTACCCCCTAAATCAACCACTTCCTGCTGTTCTGGCAATAAATTAATTACCGGATTAGTTGTATAGGCGTCAAATTCAGCACTGTTAGCACCTGTTAATCCCCCTACATTTCTGGCCCACTCAATTACGGAACATTGCATTCCCAGGCATAAACCCAAAAAGGGAATTTGGCGATCGCGGGCGTATTCAATGGCGGCAATTTTGCCATCGACTCCCCGAACCCCGAAACCTCCTGGTACAACTATGCCATCGACACCCGCAAGATAATTTTCGGCTGGTTCAGATTCCAAATTTTCTGAGTTCACCCAACGTAGGCGCAGTTTGCCATAAGTGGAAATTGCCGCATGGTTCAACGCTTCCACTACAGATAGATAGGCATCACTTAATTGCACATATTTACCAACAATGGCAATTTCTACTTCGTGTTTGGGACTATGTAACCGTTGTACCAGGGTTTGCCACTGCGTCAAATCTGGTTTACGTTGTTCCATGTGCAGCAAGTTCAGTACTTGTTCTGCCATTCCTTCCCGTTCCAGATTTAGCGGTACTTCATAGATACTTTTAGCATCTTGGGAAGTGATGACACATTCTTCGGGTACATCGCAAAATCCCGACAATTTCTGTTTTAATCCCTTGGGTAAGGGGCGATCGCTCCGACAAACTAAAATATCTGGTTGAATACCAATGGATCTCAGTTCTTTAACTGAATGCTGTGTCGGCTTAGTTTTCATCTCACCCGCAGAGGCAATCCACGGCACCAGCGTTACGTGCATATACAGCACATTCTGCCGTCCCACTTCTTTGCGGAACTGGCGAATTGCTTCCAAAAACGGCAGTGATTCAATATCTCCCACCGTCCCGCCGATTTCTGTAATGACTACAGAGGGGTTTGTACTTTTAGCAACTCGCAGAATTCGATCTTTAATCTCATTGGTAATATGAGGAATTACCTGTACAGTACCGCCATTGTAGTCTCCGCGCCGCTCTTTATTGATCACCGCCTGGTAAATCGAACCAGTAGTAACGCAATTCAAACGCGACATTGAAGTATCGGTAAAGCGTTCGTAATGCCCCAAGTCCAAATCTGTCTCCGCACCATCTTGGGTAACGAATACTTCCCCATGCTGAAAGGGACTCATCGTCCCAGGATCGATATTGATATAAGGGTCGAGTTTGAGAATCGACACCGAATATTCGCGCGACTTGAGCAAACGCCCTAGACTTGCTGCTACAATGCCCTTACCAATACTGGAAACTACGCCTCCAGTAACAAAGATAAACTTAGTCATAGTAATTTGAATTTCTAACAACTTCTAAAAATACATCCCGTCATTGTGCCACAGTTATTGTGGTGTACTATTCTGTGATTTTGCTGTGAAAAACCTTCTAGGATTAGTAATATTGGGCTGTATTCTCACCTCCTCAATAGCATCGGCAGAGCCATCGCTTATAGTCGTTTTTCCCCAGACAAACTACCAGACAAGTGCCGAAAAAATCTTCTTTCTGGGCACTGCACCACCAGATGGTCAGGTTTTGATCAATAGTAAGCCAATTACCCGCAGCAAAGCTGGTCATTTTTCCCCTAGTTTACCCTTGCAGTTGGGGGAGAATCTTTTCACAGTGCGTCACCAAAATCAAGAACTCCAGATTAAAGTTACAAGGCTTACCACTAGCCCTGAGTTACCACAGGGGTTAGCCTTTGCTAAAGATTCCCTGACTCCCGCAGTTGACATTGCCAGACTACCGGGAGAACTAATTTGTTTTAGCGCGATCGCACCCCCTAACGCTAATGTATCTGTCAAACTAGCTAATCAAACGATTGCCCTTTCACTTCAACCCCAACAGGCACAACTACCAAGTAATTTGGCAGCTTTGACAGGGCAAAATCAGCCTCATGCCCAGTCTAGCGTAGGCAATTACAAAGGTTGCACCACAGTGCAAAAACCTGATCCTGATTCCTTCAGCCTGATTTACGGTAACAACATCATTTCTGGTGCTGTTGTCCCAGACTCAAGTCAAGAGGTAGATTTGGGACAACCTCAGTTTCAACTGACGCTCAATGGCAAGACGATAACTCAACCAGGAACTGGCAAAATTCAAATCCTCTCAAGAGCAAAGTTACCAGTTGTTGAGGTAATTGCAGACGCAGGCGTTGCTCGAACTGGCCCGAGTACCGATTATTCTCGACTCACACCACTGCCCAAAGGCACACGAGCAACAGTTACAGGTAGAGAAAGTGAATGGTTACGCCTCGACAATGGCACCTGGATTAATAGTAAAGAAACGCGCATTTTACCTGGTGCAATTCCGCCACAGACAATAATTCGCAGTGTCGGATACCGTCAAATCCCTGGTGCGACAGAGATAGTTTTCCCCTTGCAAGTTCCTGTACCTGTGAGCGTACAACAAAGTGAGCAAGCTCTCGCTCTCACCCTCTACAATACCACTGCCCAAACGGACATAATTCGCCTGGATGATGACCCCCTAATTGAGCGCCTAGACTGGCAACAGGAAGCTCCAGGACAAGTAAAATACACCTTTAACCTCAAAAAAGCTCAACAGTGGGGATATAAGCTGAGATACGACGGAACAACCCTGGTTTTAGCTTTGCGTCATCCGCCTAAAATTGGGAACACAAGACGCAAGCCTTTAGCTAATTTCAAGATTGTACTAGATCCAGGGCATGGCGGTAAAGAATCTGGTGCCAGTGGCCCAACTGGATATTTAGAAAAAGATGTGAATTTGGTGATATCTAAGTTGTTGCGCGACGAGTTGGTGAAGCGGGGAGCAACGGTAGTGATGACGCGGGAGGACGATCGCGAAGTTTCGCTAGTAGAACGTCAGGCAATTATCAGTCAAGAAGAACCTGCGATCGCTCTTTCCATACACCACAACTCTCTACCCGATAATGGCGATGCCGAAAAAACCAAGGGATTCGGCACGTTTTGGTATCATCCCCAAGCTCACAGCCCCGCAATATTTTTACAGAATTATGTAGTCAAAAAACTCGGCAGGCCTTATTATGGCGTGTTTTGGAACAACCTAGCGCTGACACGTCCCGCTGCTGCGCCATCAGTGTTGCTGGAATTGGGTTTTATGAGTAATCCTGATGAATTTGAGGAGATAGTTAACCCAGAAGAACAGAAAAAAATGGCAAATGCGATCGCTCAGGGAATTACTGAGTGGTTCAGGAGTGTGAGATAAATTTTGGTTCTTAATTGTATTTGGTGGAGTGCGATAGGTGATGATTACTAAAGAAGAAATTACTATCAAAGTTCCCTCTGAGGTAGCAGAGGCATACCGCAATGCCACTGAAGAAGAACGGGAACAATTGCAACTTAAGATTGCGGCAATTATGCAGTCTCAATTTACAACTTCTAGACTTGAGTCCATTGCACGTTTGAGAAACACGATGGATAAAGCTAGTCTTGAGGCACAAGAGCGAGGATTAACGCCTGAAATCTTAAAATCGATTTTGAATGATGACAAATAATCGACAGTTTGTTTTTGATACTAATGTGCTAATTAGTGCATTTTTGTTTAGTCAAAGCAAGCCGCGTCAGGCATTAGATCAAGCTCAGGATATTGGCGTTATCCTATTATCAAATTCTGTTTTATCGGAGTTAGAAGAGGTTTTATATCGTCCAAAATTTGATAGATATCTCACTAAAGAAAGGCGGCAAGAATTTCTAGAAAACTTAACAGAAAATTGTCAATTTATTGACGTGAATGAGCAGATTAATGAATGCCGAGACCTAAAAGATAACAAATATTTGGAATTAGCACTTAGTGGTCAAGCAGAGTGTATTGTTACCGGAGATGATGATTTGCTAGTGCTAAACCCCTGGAGGGGCATTGAGATTCTGAATGTTCAAGAATTTTTAGCAAGCAAATAAAGCGAAGAGACTACACCGTTTTGAACCAAATTAGGGTTCTTGTCAGATTTTGGTGATGAGGAAAGGTTACGCACTTTAAGGCAGAAGGCAGGAGGCAGAAGGCAGAAGGTTTTAAGACGTTTTGTTATCCTCATTGGGACTTGTGACCTTTTGGGGCGATCGCTTACGGTTTTGTTGTGATGCAGATGTTCTATAATCCTTGCATTGCTTCAATTGTGTGAATTTTTCTTCCTCCTTCCTTCTGCCCTCTGCCGTCTGCCTTCTGCCTTGTCCCAACCAAGATCACCAAAAGTTGCCAAGAACCCAAATTAGTTCAGAATTGCTTGACCGAGATTAGCGATCGCTCCTTCCGATACATTTATTTCTTTGTAGTAACTTCAATTTTGTAAGCCTGACGACCAAGCTTCTCTTGAACGAACTTAAGAAGTTGCGCTTTATGTTGAAGCAACCATTCAGGCTTATTATTAGGATACAAATATATATTGTAAGTGTAAGTGTAGACTTCCCAATCAACTTTGTAAACTGCTTTGCAATGGTAAAATAAATTAACTATTCTTGTTATAGTTCTTATAGCCTTTTCACTTTCTAATGTAAATGATAAATCTAGATTTTTGGGAATACTCAAATCTGTTTTAGGATTACTCAATTTTGTTTTGTTCTGCCGAAAATCAATTTCATTCCTGCCTTTACATCTATTGCAAATAACACACAAAGTTTGTGAGTTTTTTATAGATGTTTCTCCACCCATAGAAAACGGTTTAATATGGTCAATTTGTAATTTACCTTCTGCCTTGACTCCACAACATAGGCAAGCATAACCGTCTCGCTCTTTTACTTGTTCTTTTTCTTCTTCCGTGAGTTCCCTCGGTGGTTGAGGCATACGCTTAGATGTAGATGTAGGTGCTTTACTAGCATCTCCATCAGTAATTATTTTATTGATAACCAACTGAAGTGCTGTTAGAAGACGATTTGGTGTTTTATAGAAAGTTCCCCACAACATTCCAGCTTTTGAAAACTCTTGCTTGACATAGTTGTTTAGTTCTGGATTTGAAAAATTAATTAGCTCATGAGCAATTTTATCTAAGTCATAGATTTCTCTTTCTTCAAAGGAATGATACGGGGGTTTAGAATGTAGATCATCTTGAGCAATGTGACGAACAATCTTAATTAAATCTGAATTAAGTCTTCTGCCAATGTCATCAGTTTCATCGTCAAAATAGTTATCTATCCATTCTTCAACTTGAGGTTGTATCCATTTATCATCAAGATACTCTTTAGACCATTCATCTAGTAGCTTTGGGTCAGTAATAGAGCTAATAAAAGCCTCAAACTTTGATTGTGTATGTTCATAGACCATGACAAATTCGGTAAATGGCTCCATTGAGTCATTGTCATTATCAGAGTTAGCATATACAATTTCAGTTTTATACCATCCAATAGGAAATATTTTCTTGTATTCTATTGGATGAACTTCATCATTCTCAATTGACTTCGATAATTCTTCGATTAGACGAATTGATATATATTCGAGTGGATAATTTTCTCCTTTTTCAGGCTTTTCATCATCAGGTTTAGTACCCCCATCTCTTGGGTCAACCCAATCAATTAAACGTTTCCAGTCATCGAAGAATAAAATAACATTTGCCTCACTGCTGCTCCCTCCTGCTTTTTTCCCACGTAAAGCTCTACCAATCATTTGAGTCATTAGAATTGAGCTTGTTGTTTGGCGAGTAATAAATACAGTTTGAACATTGGGAACATCAACCCCTTCTGTTAACATTCTTACATTGATTAAAACATCAAGCTTATCACTTTTGAAATCATATAAAATTCTTTTATTGTCATCTTCTTTACGTTTATTTCTTGCATCTGCCGAACCTGGATCAGCATCTATATGCGAATAAATTGCATCTGCTCTAATGCCTTTTTCAACAAGTTTATTCTTTATGTATTCACATTGAAACCAACGGTCAGCAAAGATAATAGTTTTACCATAAGTATCTTTTTTAGACACATAGCTGTTTACTATAAAATTGTTTCTATCTTTCTTTTTTGCAAGAATTTCGATAATTGATTCAGGAAGGTCTTTATGTTGCTTAACTAATCGGTTGTATAATTTATCATCAACTTCCATGTCTATGCCAGTTGATACTTCAATGTAATTAGGTCTAGCTAAAATACCTTGTGCTATCAAAGTTTCTTTATCAGCTTGATAAATAACTCCATTATCTCCATCTGTAAATATTTTCCATAGCCAACCTTTCTTAGCCTTATCTGTATAAGTTGGTGTAGCTGTTAAACCAAGTATATTGGAATTTGGTACTAGCTTTCGAAGTCCTTTTTCACCAATCAATAAATTTCTGCAACCATAAGCCGGTGAATGGTGAGCTTCATCAACTATTACAAAAAGTCCTGTTTCTTTAGAATCCTCAATAAATTTTCTAAAAGCTGTCTCAACCTTATTACCCGAACTGTCCTGATTATTAGGGTGTAAATTACTGATAGCTGTTTGTATTGTCATAATGACAATATCATCGGTTATTTTGATAGATGATGCGTTGGCATGAGAAGGATTGCTGGAAACGCGCCTAATATTCAATGTTTTTTTAGAATGTGAAATATCTCTGGCATTTTCACAAAAAGTAGAGAATGCTTGATCCAGTAGATAAAACGAAGGAGCTAACCAAAGCATTTTAATATTTTTAGGGATTACATGGTCACACGACCACTTAACAGCTGTAAATGTTTTGCCTGCACCTGTTGGAAGTACTAATAGTCCACTTCTCGGTTCTTTACTGTCAAGCTTAAATGTATTACTGAGTTTTTTAAACGCCTCGACTTGATGCTGAAAGGGAGGCTTAGGCGAAAAGTGAGTATCTCTTTTTCTCAGTTGCTCAAGATTCAGCGATTCATACTCTGCATATTGCATAAAGATTTTCTTTGTTTGGAACGTAAGTTTTTCTGGATAAATACAATTTGTATTTCCAACTTATGATTCCCATAATTTATTGTGAGGTATCACTTTGCCAAATCGATAAAACTTTACGCTAAAAAATTTAATAAACCTCGAACGCGTAATAAGGGTACTAGAGAATTGCGCTCAAAACCGTTGTTCTCGATTGCCTATGTGAACTAAGGTAAAAAATTTTGGGGCTTATTTTCTTATAGTTCCCATTTGCCCGTGATTACTAAATTTTTCGGCTTGCCATAAAGTTCGCAAACTTGCGTCATTACTTAACAGCAGAGTTTGCGATATCTTGATTTCAGTGCTTTTACCCTGCCAGAACCCCTTTGATCGCGGGTAGAAATATATGAAATCTGATATTTTGAAACTGTATGTATTTTAAGTTAGGCGGCATAGTAGGAGCGATCGCTATTTTATTGAGTAATGGTAGTGCCATTGCTCAAGATGCACAAAGATATCTCACTGTAGGA
Organism: Nostoc sp. CALU 1950; assembly: GCF_051172895.1. Lineage (NCBI taxonomy): Bacteria > Bacillati > Cyanobacteriota > Cyanophyceae > Nostocales > Nostocaceae > Nostoc > Nostoc sp. CALU 1950. Next base: position 16,657 of record NZ_JBDNJQ010000090.1, read on the forward strand.
CATGATAAATTAGGAAACAGTGTAGCTCTGGATACAAAAACTATTAAGGGCACTACATACAAGCTTTACGGTATCTATGGAGATGGCATCTTCGAGACTACGTTCGATGCTTCGTGTAATGAATCGCGGCTTTTTCTCAATCGCATTGCCATTTATGGGTTGGATGGACAACTACTTCAAGAAGATCAGGAGAAAGGAGAAATACCTTTTGTAGCTAATTCTTCACCAGGAAAAGGAATGCAAATTGTTTGTCAAAAGATTGGTGCAGGTGGTTGGTAGGTGCTAAATATTTTATAAGTAGGGAATGGGGAATGGGGAATAGGGGATAGAGAAGAAACTTAATCACTAAATACCCATGCCCAATGCCCAATGCCCCATGCCCCATGCCCAATCAATATACAGGTAATACTAAGGACAAAACAACGTGTCACGCGTATCTCGTCCTGTAATGGGATTAGTTCCTTTGGCAAGTTTGCACAATTTTTTTTGCTCATCGGAACGCAGCAGCGTATCGGTAAAATCTGCCCCGTCAATTATTGCACCGTCAAATCTGGCGTTAGCAGCAAATGCACCCTCCAATAGTGCATTTGTCAAATTTGCTCTGACTAAACGAGCCGAGTCTAAAGTGGCATTTCTCAAGTCAGAACCCTCCAAATTCGCAGATTCCAAATTCGCTGCAAAGAAGCTGACACCGTTCAAATTAGCATGGCTGAAGTTGCTCTGGCGAAGATTAGCTTTGGTAAAGCTGGAGTCTGTTAAATCACGTCCTGAGAAATCAGCCTCAACCAAAATCTCTTTATTATATTCGAGTGCCAAAGCTGTTGGAGCAAAACCGACTGTTGCAGTGATGACAATCATTCCCCAGAGGAATAAGCTGAGTATGCTTGCCCAAATTCGATGGTCTGTTTTATGTTTCAACCCCAACTTTGTTCGGGATGAGTCGAGTTTAGAACCTGCTGTGCGTAGGCGTAGCCCACCGCAGGCATCGCTTAACCTAGAATTCGTAGCATTCATGATATTTTTAGTCAATGGCTAACCTTCCTCCATCCCATTATCCAGATATTGGTCATTTAGGAGAAGACCTAGTAGCCCAATGGTTGCAATCTACAGGTTGGATAATTCTCCATCGTCGCTTTTCTAGCCGCTGGGGAGAAATTGATATTATTGCTCAATATGATGGACGAACTGGGGAAAAACTCCTTACTCAGGACTCCTTACGGGCTAAACGCCCCGCTACCGCTAACAGCACTCAGCACTCATTATTGGCATTTGTTGAAGTTAAAACCCGCAGTTCAGGTAGTTGGGATGCTGGGGGAAGAAGTGCAATCACTACACAAAAGCAAGCAAAAATTTGGCGTACAGCTGGAATATTTTTAGCCCAGTATCCTGAGAAGGCAGATTATTCTTGTAGATTTGATGTTGCTATTGTCTACTGTCAAAGAATATCAAAAAATCTGACTGGGGTTACAGCAAGCCAGGAAGCTCTAGCTACTTTATCAGTAGACGGATATAAGTTTAAGCTGCAAGAATACATTCCGGCAGCTTTCGACTCTTCAATTGATAATGGTTAATCGGTAATGGATAAGATATCTTCATTACCAATGACCAATAATTTGGTAGTGGCGTTACAACCAAATAGTGTCACGCCAAGGTTTCTGGGCAGTAGCCTAAGCCCCGGACAAACTGTTGTCGGAAGGCCTCGATTTCGTCTCTCTCTGGGCTACCATGAGAAACGATCGCTACCTGATAGCGACGCATTACGTCCACAGGGCATTGTCCCGCTTCCAAACTCCAAAGTGCCATTTGCACCCTCATTGGCGGTTCATAGCTAATTCCTAATTCGTTTAGAAAAGCCCGAAAGTCGCCATCTTCTTGGAGCGAGACTTGACCTCTGAGTTTGATCCTAACCACCCAGCCATCAATTTGATGAATTACGGTGACGAATGAAACTGGTGTCTGGGGTCTAGCGTGGAGGTGTTGAACGACCCTCAGGGTTAGACTGGCATTTGCCAGATAGTACAAGTATTCCATGTTTGTTGGTGCTTGGGATCAAAGCCAATCCTACATATCTATATTCGTCAATCAGTGCCTCTTCCCGGTAGGGTAAAAGCCCCCGTTTTTAGATGGGGAGGTTTACCCAATTTTTATGTTAATTTTTCCGTGTTACTTAATAGTAACAATCTTATAGCCTAGCGACAAAACTGAGCGAAAATGTCTTAAAGTTCCTTTAGAAGGGAAAACTTAACCCAGCCTTTTTAAGAGAGTATAAATACTAGATAAAGCAAAAACTAGTACAAGCCAATTTGAAAGATACATCTAGCCCACAAGAAAAAGATTTGGAATTAGATTGCTCGGTAGCTGGCTATGACTACGAACTACCTCCAGAATTCATTGCCCAAAACCCAGCAGTTCCTAGAGATAGTTCACGATTACTGGTAGTTAATTCTTCTACTACAGGCATCGAAACAGCAGCCCTACACCACATTTTCCATGATTTGCCTGCACTGCTGCGCTCTGGTGATTTGTTGGTTATGAACAATACAAGAGTCATTCCAGCGCGGCTTTATGGTCATAAATCTACTGGTGCTAAAATCCAGGTGTTGCTGTTGGAAGAACGACAGCATAACTGTTGGTTAGCTTTAGTTAAGCCAGGAAAAAGCTTCAAACAGGGAGCTAAGATTATTTTTGAACCAAGGCAATTAGGAATTAGGGATCAGAAAGATTCCTACCCATTACCCAGTCCCCAGTACCCAGTCCCCACTCCCCAGCTAACGGCTACAGTTATAGAAACAGACGTAGCAACTGGGGGGCGTTTGTTGCAATTTGATGTGCCAGAAGGAAAGTCTTTGGTGCAATTATTAGAGGTGTTTGGTGAAATCCCGCTACCACCATACATCACTACTTCAGAAGCCGCTGACGGACAGTATCAGACAGTTTATGCCAAACAGCCAGGAGCGATCGCAGCACCAACGGCAGGATTACACTTTACCCCAGAATTATTAGAAAAGTTGCGCGATCGCAAAATCAATCAAGCTTTTGTGACGCTACACGTTGGTGTAGGCACATTTCGCCCTGTGGAAGTGGAGGATGTAACTACCCATCAGATGCACGAAGAATGGATTGAAGTTCCCGCCGCCACAGTAGAGCAAATCCGCGCTACTAAAGCAGCTGGCGGTCGGATTATTGCTGTGGGAACAACGGCAGTCAGGGCTTTAGAAGGGGCGGCTAAATCTGGGAATTTACAACCATTTTGCGGGAAAACAGACTTGTTTATTTATCCCGGCTACCAATGGCGGGTGGTAGATGGTTTGATTACCAATTTTCACTTACCGCGTTCTAGTTTGCTGATGTTGGTAAGTGCCCTAATTGGCAGACAACGGTTATTGAATATATACTCTGAAGCGATCGCTTCAAAGTATCGCTTTTATTCCTTTGGTGATGCCATGCTAATTTTACCGGAAGCTGTAAGAGTGGAGAGTTAGGAGTTAAAAGTTGGGAATTTGGAATTTTTTCTTTCGTGGTGGGTACTCTGACTTATGAGGAGTTAAAAATAAGTACAGGTCTACTATTCATGTCTGAAAAATACCTATTTTCTCATTGGTTTAATTTATTTTGCCAGGTGACACTCGCTGGCTGTTCTGCGTTTTTGGTCTTGGCTACACCAACAATTACTAATTTACCCGGAAGCAAGCTGCTAGGAGAAACCGCAATTTCTCAGGATCTTCAAGCAGCTAGCTTTTTTCAGCAGGGAGTGACGCGCTATAATCGCAAAGATTTACTGGGTGCGGAATATGCGTTTCGCCAAGCGTTACAGCGAGATCCTAGCCTTGGGGCAGCGCGAAATTATCTGGGTAATATATTCATGGAGCAAAATCGCCTGGATATAGCTTTACAAGAATATACAGAGGCGATTAGAATTAATCCCAATTTGAGTGAAGCTTATTACAACTTAGGGTTAGTGTTGCACCGACAAGGAGAAAAAGATGCAGCGATTACGGCTTATCGCCAGAGCCTGGTAATAGATTCCACAAGGGTAGCAGCGCTATATAATCTGGGTTTGGTGCTTTATGAACAAGGACAACTACAAGAAGCGATCGCAGCATACCAGCAAGTAATCAATCTAGATAGCAGTTATGCCAATGCTTATTTTAACTTAGCGATCGCCTTGCAACAACAAGGTCAAATAGAGCTTGCGATCGCCACTTATCGCCAAGCCTTGCAACTAGATCCTAAAAATGCCACAGCCTACAACAACATGGCAAGTTTACTGGCAATTCATGGTCAAGCTTCAGAGGCTATTTCTGTTTATCGGCAAGCTATTCGCCAAAATCCTAAAAATGCCTCAGCTTACTATAACTTGGGAGTCACTTTATATAATCAGGGCGACATCAAGAAAGCTAGTGGAGTCTTGAAACGCGCTCATAATGAGTATCGTGAGCAAGGCAATATTGAACAAGTTGAGAAAATTGAACAGCTAATGCAGCAAATTGCCCAGAAGGCTGGACAACAGCAACCTCAAGCCAGTCAAACAGCTACTCCTGCTCAGAGTTCAGATTCTACAAGTAATGTAGTACAAACACCTGAGCCAAAGACGCCGAATCAACCAGAAACGCCAGCCAACCCTGGCGATGTCCCTGTCTCAGTTGAACCACAATCTACTTCAACGAGTCCCGGACAATGAAACCAATTCGCAATGGGCTAACGCCCCGCTCTGCTAACGCAATTCGCAATTAAACTAAGCCACCCACTAGGGGTGAAATTTCGACCTACCTTGCGATACAAGGATTATTTCGCACCACTTGCGGGCAAGGTTTTTACCTTTTCCCCTTATTGATAAAAAAGTCAGAGTTAGGAATAAATTAATAATCTCTAACTCTGCCAATTTTAGATTGAATGAAAAATCTAAAATCTAAAATCTAAAATTGAATGACTTCTAACTTTTTTAAATCGGCAAACGATTGATATCTTTATTGCAACCAATAACGACCATTGCTGAACCACGCTCTAAACGCTTAGTAGGGTCAGGATTAATTTGAAATTTACCATCCTGACTTACTGCTAGCAAATTTAAACCGTAGCGATTACGAAGTTGCAACTCAGTGATTGTTCTGCCGTGAAATTCATCAGGCACAATCAACTCTACAATACTGTTATCTGGATCGAGGTCAAACCGATCTAGGATTGCTGGTTTGGTAAGGGTACGCGCTAGGGCACAACCTGCTTCATACTCAGGAAAAACAACATGATCTGCACCTACTCGCCGCAACAGTTTACGGTGAACTTCACTAGAAGCTTTGGCAACTACGTGGGGAACACCAGCTTCTTTCACATTTAGGGTAGTTATGATGCTTTCCTGAACGTAGTTACCTATTGCTATAATCACAGTATCAAATTCAAAAATTCCAGCTTCTTTAAGTGCAGCTGGTTCTGTAGAGTCTAGTTGTAAAGCATGACCAACTATTCCCTCAGTTAATGCTTCTGAAACTCGTTTTTCATCAATATCTGTTGCCAGCACTTGATAACCAAAATTGTGCAGGGTAGAACAGACAGATCGACCAAAACGACCTAACCCAATTACAGCAAATTGGTGGTTATCTTTACGTAAACTGCGAAAAAAACTTAATGATGACAGATTCACCTTTGTTATCCTTATTATGGCTCCCTGTATTTAGGGCAAAAAACGCTTATACCGTTTGAATTAAAAATTTTATTTTTTGCCTTCCAATGTATATTTTATCAGTTTGAGCATTGGTTATTCTTTCTCCCCATTCCCTATTCCCTACTCCCCCTTTATAACTATCCCACGAGTAAATTTTCTTCAGGATAGTGAATTCTGGTGGGGCGAGGATCTCCTAATACAGCGGACATTAGTAGTAAAACACCTACTCTTCCAAAGTACATGGTTACAATTAATATGAGCTTTGCGGCTGTGGAGATACTTGCTGTGATGCCTGTAGAAAGCCCCACGGTAGCGAAGGCTGATACCACTTCAAACAGAATTTGAATAAAATCCAATCTTGGATCTGTAAGGCTAATTAAAATAGTGGCTAAAATCACGGTTGCCACTGAACCCACCAACACACCTACAGCTTTCAAAATTAAATTTATTGCTATTTTGCGATCGTATAACAAAACGTCTTCTTTCCCCTGGAGAATTGCTTTAGTGCAACTGGTCAACACTCTCAGAGTTGTTGTTTTCATTCCTCCTCCTGTACCACCTGGACTTGCACCAATAAACATCAGTGCAATCGTAATGAATAGTCCAGCGGTAGTCATTTTGCTAATATCGATGGTGTTAAAACCGGCAGTTCTGGGAGTAACTGATTGAAACCAAGCTACTAATATTTGGTCACGAAACTTAAGAGAGCCAAATGTTTCAGGGTTTCTAATCTCTATACAGAAAAAGGCAACTAACCCTATTACTAATAATATAATAGTTGTGCTAGTTGCAACTTTGAAATCTAGAGAAAATGTCTGATTATGAGTTTTTCTGAGGATGCGATCGCGCAACCAAAGATACATTTCCATAATTACCTGATAGCCAATCCCCCCAAAGATAATCAACATGGTGACGGTGAAGACTACTAAGAATGATGATTGATAGCCAATTAAGTTATCTTTAAACAAACTAAAGCCAGCATTATTCCAAGCATTAATACTATGAAAAATTGCTAGCCAAAGTCCTTGACTCCAGCCATATTGTGGAACAAAAGCTGGTAGAAGTAAGAATACTCCTGTAATTTCAAAAATTAAAGTCGTGGCAATAATTGAACGGATAACTTGAGAGCTACCACTCATTCCCGGTCGATCTAAAGCTTGTTGAATAGCAATTTTTTGCCGCATATCAAATTTACGACCAATGAGCAAAATCAGAAATGTGGTAGTTGTCATGTAGCCCAACCCGCCAATCTGAGCTAATAGCGCAATAAATAACTGACCCCAAAAGGAAAAATGAGTACCAGGATCAACTACTGATAAACCTGTGACACAAACTGCGGATGTCGAGGTGAATAGTGCCACAATCAGGTTATCCCATGTACCATTACTAGTCGAGAAAGGCATCATCAACAGGATAGTACCGACAGCGATGACAGCCAGAAACCCCAAACAAATTGTGCGAGCAACAGTCATATTAAGGTAAAATTTATAAAATTTTTTCCAGGGAAGATAAACCGGGGTTCACCCTCTCTGGAAACAAAAACACCTTATTTAATTAAAAACATACATGGTAGCCTACCTGTATGTTTTTTTTGAATTCTACTTCGTCTCAATACTACTTTTTTCATGAGTGCAACACTTTACCAGCAAATTCAGCAGTTCTACGATGCTTCCTCTGGTCTGTGGGAACAGATTTGGGGAGAACACATGCATCACGGCTACTACGGTGCTGATGGCAGCCAGAAAAAAGACCGCCGTCAAGCTCAAATTGATTTAATCGAAGAACTGCTCAATTGGGCAGGGGTACAAGCAGCAGAAAATATCCTGGATGTGGGTTGTGGCATTGGTGGCAGTTCTTTGTACCTGGCAGAAAAGTTTAATGCTAAGGCTACAGGGATTACTTTGAGTCCTGTGCAAGCGGCGAGAGCAACGGAACGCGCAACGGAAGCGAATTTGAGTCTAAGAACTCAGTTTCAGGTAGCCAATGCTCAAGCAATGCCTTTTGCTGACGATTCTTTTGACTTGGTTTGGTCACTGGAAAGCGGTGAACACATGCCAGATAAAACTAAGTTTCTCCAGGAGTGCTATCGGGTGTTGAAACCTGGTGGCAAGTTAATTATGGTGACTTGGTGTCATCGAGCGACTGATAAGTTACCACTGACAGCAGATGAGGAAAAGCATTTGCAGGATATTTATCGGGTGTATTGTTTGCCTTATGTGATTTCTTTACCAGAGTACGAAGCGATCGCACTTCAACTTCCATTAAACAATATTCGCACCGCCGATTGGTCGCAGGCTGTCGCCCCCTTTTGGAATGTAGTCATTGATTCGGCATTCACTCCCCAAGCGCTTTGGGGCTTACTAAATGCCGGTTGGACTACTATTCAAGGGGCGTTATCGCTGGGGTTGATGCGTCGTGGTTATGAGCGCGGGTTAGTTCGGTTTGGCTTATTGTGCGGCAATAAGTAGAAGGTAGGAAAAAGAGGGCAGTTTTTCCTCTTTTTCCTGCCGCGACCCGTTGAACCAAGAATCCTCACCCTAAAAGGGCGGTAGAGTGTCAATAGTTGTTGGAATCACTGTAAGAATTTCCACCATGATGCTCAGTTTTCACCCAGTGCGATCGCTCCTTTTGCACACACATCTTTAAAGTTGCCACAATCATCACAGGAATCCAATGCACCATGTATAATGACCCTTGAATTGTTGCCCAAAGCAAAGACCATCCTCGTAAACTTTGAAATTGGTAAAGTCCAGCAATAAAGGCAACCGTTAGAATGATGCTGAGTAGTGTCTGGAGGGGAAACAGAACTGGACGATGGTTATAAAATATAGTCCAAAGTAAATCGGGAATTAGTCCAATTGGCAGAATAAATTGCAATAGAAAAAACAATAACAAATCAATTTCTTTTGCCCAACCTAAAGTAAGAATTTGCGGAAAATAATCCAGGTAACGCTGATAGCCACCTTCAGCCCAACGACAGCGTTGATTCCAAAGTTTTGCCCAAGTGGTTACACCTTCTTCCTGAATTGATGGAACTGTAACAAACTCAATTTCCGCACCTTCTAAATAGAGTTTGAAGCAAAGATCCAAATCATCGGTGACAGTGTTCTCATTCCAACCTTGACACTTTTCTAACAATTCCCGACTAACTAACATCCCATTACCGCGCAGTTCAGACATTCCACCAATAGCAATGCGATGGGTTTGCAGAAAGCCATCACAATTCATTTCCATCTGCTGACAACGCGTTAAGAAGTTGGTATTAGCATTAGAAATTGCTTTTCGCACTTGCACTGCACCGATACCTTGCTTCTGAAATAGAGGTACTGTTTGCCGGAGAAAATTAGTAGGTAACTGAGCATCCGCATCACAAACTAGGATAATTCCTCCTTGGGTAAAGGGAAACACCGCATTCAAGGCCCCTGATTTACCACCTTTTGATTCCCGTCGATGAACTTGTAAAGCTGGAAATTGAGTTTGTAATTCCCTCAAAACCTGGGGGGTTTCATCGGTACTGCCGTCATCAACGACCCAAATATCTAGGCGATCGCTTGGATAATTCAATTGGTATAAGCTGTAAACTAGATCAGGCAAGACTAAACTTTCATTTTTAGCCGGAACTAAAATCGAGACTGGCGGTAAATAAATCTCACTCTCCATCACCGCCGCCACTGGTTTTACTAGCAGCATTCGTAACGTTTGCACAGTCAAGATTGCCGTTAATCCCAGCATCAACCATTGTGTTTCTGGTAGCCAGTGCAGCAAACTCACGCCACCCCAGACTAATAAAACTACTATGGTTGCTTTGAGACGGCGATAAAAGCTAATATTTTTACTGGGCTGATAGGTTTTTTTTTCCACTTTATTTGCTATTTAGGACTCCTATTTTATTTTTTAATAAATTTAGTACAACTTGAAGAGTCCTATTGCCTATTGCCTATTGCCTATTGCCTATTGCCTATTGCCTATTGCCTACCTACGCAAATAATTTCAGAAATCAAAGCGTATTCCTATATCTTTTCGGTTTTGGTTTCTTGCTTAGTCCTGCGACGTAATATTAGCATCGTCACCACTCCCAAAATAAAACCGCTCACCCCTGCTGCAACTGCTAGAATCCGCCCCAATTGTTGAGCAGCATTCAACACCGGGTTATTCAGCAGATTGGAGGAAAAATGCAGCGATTGAATCGTCCATTTATCTTGGAGTTTTTGCAGCACTGCTGTCCATCGCAACGCCATATCAGCGGCTTTGCCATCTTTGAAAGAAAAAGATGCGATCGCTTCTCCAGAGGCAACATCTATCTCTGGAGTGAGAAACGTTCTGAGACTATCTCCCTTTAGTTGCATTTTGATATCTTTAATGGAACTGGAAAACTGCTGATTCCAGTACTTTTCAAACTCAGGAACTTTGTGAAAAATCTGGTTATCAACTGTTGTTATGGTGAAATTTGGATGCAAGTAAGGCTCGATTTTGGCAAAATCGCGAGTGTTTAGGGCTTGCAGCGCAATATCCCGTGTGCGAATAATTGCATCTATCTCCTGTGGATTTACATCTGCCAGAGCATATTGGGGTAGATTCCAAATTACTAACATTAACAAAACACTCCAAAGTAGCTGAGTGCATTTGTTTATGCTTATCCATTTCTGTTTGATCATATAAAAAACCTATAGATTAAGTGACGCTTACCGATAATTTTTTTAATGTTACTACCCACATTCCGTACTCCATTTTATAGGACTTGATACTCCCCACCGCATAGGCGGATGGGGATTCTTAAGCAATCCAAAAACGGATTATCAAAGGTGCTATAAAAAACTAGTACAGCACGGCATAAATAAACCACCCATTCCCAATCAACGCAACCCTTACGCTGTCTTCATTTTTAATTTTTAATTTTTAATTCCGCCTTGCGGTACTAGTAGGGTAAGTCGTAGCTCTGGTTTTTGTAACAAAAAATTAACTACGAGAAATTAATTTATTTCAATATCATGAATAAGGTGTGTAGATTATCTGTCAATAGTGTGACCTTTTTTTAATTAAAAATTAAAAGTCAAAAATTAAGGAGGATAATAATTTTTAATTAATTAAATTGGGGTACAAGCCCCCACTGAATCAAAGATTTCAGTAGTCTACAAGACGCTCGCGGACTCGCTAACGCTACGCTATCAGTGGTGAGTACAGAGCAAGCACTGATTGCAATTTTTAATTAATAATTTTTAATTTTTAATTGGAGCGTACTCTTTCAGAGAAGCAAGCTACGCGCAGCGTCTCGTAGAGAAGCGACTTGACACAGATCAAAATTACACTTTACAGCTTGATGTAGGGGAGGCAGTGTATTGGGGAGCCAGCACGCAAGGTCTTTTCCCCATTTTGGCAAGAGGTGTGAGACGATTTAGTGCATAGCGCAGCCTCTCGCCATATCGGCACAAAATAAAAGTTGGTCACTACAACAAGCAAAAAATCTGAACCGAGAATTTATTGGCAATATGAAACTCAGTCTGTGCATGATTGTGAAAAATGAAGCATCAACACTGCCTAAATGTCTGAGCAGTGTCAGAAAAGTAGTAGATGAAATGGTAGTCTTGGATACAGGCTCAATCGATCGCACTCCCAATATTGCCCAACAACTCGGTGCAAAAGTCCATCATTTTAAATGGTGTAATGACTTTAGTGCTGCTCGCAATGCAGCTCTAAAATATGTCACTGGTGATTGGATTCTGGTGTTAGATGCTGATGAAACTCTGGCTCCAGCAATTGTACCGCAGTTACGAGAGGCGATCGCTAGAGATGAATACCTGCTAATCAACCTCGTCCGCCATGAAGTTGGTGCAGAACAATCTCCCTATTCTCTGGTTTCCAGGCTATTCCGCAATCATCCAGATATTCGTTTTGACCGTCCTTATCATGCTTTAGTGGATGATAGTGTGGCAGCAATCTTAACCAAAGAACCCCATTGGCAAGTGGGCTATTTACCAGGGGTGGCACTTTCACACGTAGGATATCAAAAAAGTGCGATCGCTCAAAATAACAAATATGCCAAAGCCGCTACGGCGATGGAAGGGTTTCTCGCAACTCATCCTGATGATCCCTATGTTTGCAGTAAATTAGGGGCCTTGTATGTACAAACTGGGAAAATTACCCAAGGTATGGAGTTACTGAGACGAGGAATCACCGTTGTTGAAGACAACTACGATATTTTATATGAACTCCACTATCATTTAGGTATTGCCTACAATCGGTTGAAAAAATTCCCACAAGCTATTTCTCACTATCAAGCTGCCATCAAATTGCCAATTTATCCCATGCTCAAATTAGGAGCATACAACAACTTGGGCAACTTACTCAAAGCAGCAGGAGATTTCAACGGTGCAAAAACAGCTTACGCCACAACTTTGAAAATTGACCCTACTTTTGTTGTTGGACATTATAATTTGGCGATGACATTTAAGGCTTTGGGTTTATTTATAGAAGCGATCGCATATTATAAAAATGCCATCGGGTTAAATCCCAACTATGCCGAAGCTTATCAAAATTTAGGCGTAGTGTTGCTCAAAGTTGGTAATCATCAAGATAGTTTAACAGCTTTTAGAAAAGCGATCGCCCTTCATGAAAGGTATAATCCCGAAGAAGCGAAGAGACTACGCCAGGGGTTACAAGAGATGGAACTGATGTAGATGTGAGGGAGATGAGGTTAAAGGTTAAAGGTTAAAGGGTAAAGGTTAAAGGGTAAAGGTTAAAGGGTAAAGGTTAAAGGGTAAAGGTTAAAGGGTAAAGGGTAAAGGTTAAAGGGTAAAGGGTAAAGAAACAAACCCCTTCCCCCTTCCCCTTTACCCTTCTTCATAATTCCCAATGCCCCATACCCAAATCAATAAGCTTGTAATGAACATTTGCTGAATGCTACCTTCTACAAGGTGACACAGGATTTGGAGTGTTTTTTTTAATATGATACGTAGACACGAAGTAGCTTTTAGCTTGACATCGCTGATCAGTCTCAATTTAATATCTAGTTTAGTTGCATTTGATTCTGCGATGGCTGCGCCAACGCCAAAGGCGAACGCCACACCACCGAGAACCCCAGATAAAAGTGTAAATTGCGAAATCTTAGTTGTGGGTGGTGGACTTTCTGGTGTAGCCACAGCTTACGAGGGTTTGCTAGCAGGGCGAACAGTTTGCCTCACAGAAATTACTGACTGGCTGGGGGGACAAATTTCTGCTCAAGGGACATCTGCATTAGATGAACGACCAACCCAACGTTCCCAACAATTTTATTCTCGCGGTTATCTGGAATTGCGAAACCGCATTCAGCGTAAATACGGAGAACTTAATCCAGGTGACTGTTGGGTAAGTGACTCGTGCTTTCTTCCCCGTGATGCTCACACCATTTTGACTCAGATGCTCAAGGATGCCGAAAAGAAAGGCAAAGGGAAGTTGCAATGGTATCCCAATACGGTAATTAAAGATTTAGAAATCGCTGCTGATGGCAAAATAATTAATAGTGCGATCGCAATCCAACATCAACCACCAAAAGGCGCACCACCTCTCAATACTTTTACTTTATCTCAAAGTATTGAAGATGCCTATCGCTACGAAAACTCATCTCGGTTTACTAAAACTATTGTCCGTTTCATCCCCAAAGCAGCGAAAGAGAATGCTCCGAAATGGTACGTTGTAGACGCTAGCGAAACCGGGGAAATTATCGCCCTTGCTGATGTTCCCTATCGATTAGGCATTGATGCCCGTTCCTACCTAGAACCTTCTTCATCCAGCGCCAATAATGACCCCTATTGCACTCAAGGCTTTACATACACCTTTGCAATGGAGGCAACCAAGGAAGCGCAACCGCAGACAATGCCCCCATTTTATTTACAATATGCGCCATATTTCAGCTATGAATTAGCACGACTAGCTAACTTTGATTTAGTTTTTACCTATCGTCGCATTTGGAGTCCAAACAAAGGTCAACCAGCAAAATTCGGTGGTGTAAGTTTTACTGCGGCTACACCAGGGGATATTTCCATGCAAAACTGGACTTGGGGTAACGACTACCGCCCCGGAACAGCCAAGGATAACCTAATTTACACTCGCCAACAGTTACAAGGTACTGGGCAATTACAGCCAGGGGGGTGGATGGGAGGACTGCGGACAGAAACCCTCCGCAGAGGTGAGGAAAATGCCCTATCTTTCTATTACTGGTTAGTAGCTGGAACTACAGATTCCCAATTAGGGGAGGGTGTAAAGCAGCAGCGAACTAATAATCGCTTTGTTTCGGGTTTAAATTCGCCAATGGGGACAGCACATGGCTTATCGAAATATCCCTATATGCGAGAAGGACGCCGCATCATTGGCCGCCCTAGTTGGGGGCAAACCGGAGGTTTTGGTATCTGGGAAATTGATATTTCTCGTCGAGATTATAATGATGAGTATTATTCAAAGACTCTGCCAGCAGATATGTATCGTCGGCTACGAGCAGCAGTTGCAGGTTTGGAAGCAGTATCAGTAATTGACGGTCAAGTTACACCAGACAAGGCAATGCGACGGACTCGTTCTACCATCTTCCCCGATTCTGTGGGTATTGGTCACTACGCGATAGATTTCCATCCTTGCATGGTAAATAGTCCCCCAGAAGCCCCTGGTAACATAGAACGTCCAGGCGAAAGACGCGGTGCTGGTCAAGCTTATCCCTTCCAAATTGCTCTCAGGGCGATGATTCCCCAGAAAATCGACAATTTGCTGGTAGGAGGCAAAAGTATTGGTACTAGTCATATTGCCGCTGCTGCCTATCGGGTACATTCCTTTGAATGGTCTGCTGGCGCAGCTGCGGGGACTGTCGCTAGTTTTGCCATCAAAAATGCGATCGCACCTTACCAATTAGTCGATGACTTACCCAAACAAGAGCCACAGCTAGAAGCACTCAAACAGCTTTTACAAAAAAATGGCAACCCTACCGCTTTCCCAGATACATCTATTTTTAACCAAAACTGGGATAATTGGAAATAGGGCATTGGGCATGGGGCATTGGGCATTGGTTATTAATTCTTTTCCCCATTCCCCATTCCCCATTCCCCATTCCCCACTCTCCATTCCCCACTTCCCAGACAATAAACTAAACTAATTACTTATAGTGTAGTTTTGTAAAATCCTCTTGACCAATTGTTGTATGGTTATGATACTTTCAGCTGATGTTTACGGGATGGCCACAGCACCAACTGTAGCTCCTGAACGGTCTAATCAAGTTATCCGTAAGACTTATCCGAATTACAAAGTGATTGTATTAAACGATGATTTTAATACATTCCCACATGTGGCTGAGTGTTTGATGAAATATATTCCGGGGATGACTGGCGATCGCGCGTGGGATCTGACTAATCAGGTACACTATGAAGGTCAAGCGATCGTCTGGGTCGGGCCCCAAGAACCTGCGGAACTCTATCATCAGCAGCTGCGCCGAGCAGGTTTGACAATGGCACCTCTAGAAGCAGCTTAATTATCATGGGCAAACCCCCCGTAGATCCTCTCGGAACGGCTTCGCAAAAAGCAAAAGCTGCCAGACTGGTTTGGAATCATTCGACACACCTTTCTGGTCTTATCCCTATTTTAGAACGTCTTTGTCAGCACGATGGTATCCAAACCGTGACACCGGGAGTGATTGGGCGGTCAAAAGGTCATTGTCCAAAAATGCAACTGCGCGTCTCAGTACCCATTCGGGGGGGCTATAAAGTCATCGCTCGGCAGGGGAAAACGGTACAAGAGGTGTTTATTTTAACAACCTTACCCCAAGATGAACTAGAAACGTCATTAGCGATCGCCATGAAATCTTAACCATCCCCCATGCCCAATCCCCAATAACTATTCCTCAACCCGATGTACTGCAAATTTGTGTAGCGGCAGACTTAGGATGCAAGAAAAAGTTAAGAAATATGACAGAGCTGTAGTTATTTTCAAAGTCATCAGCACAGATTCCCAATCGGGTAAAACCATTTTCTCTATGCCAAAAGCTACACAGTAAACTAGCCAGTAACTAAAGCTCATTCTAAACAGAATCCGCTCTGTTTCTTCCATCTCATTTGTTTTTTGCTTACTATCCCAAAGTAACACCAGTCCAATAATGCAAGCGACAAAGGAAACAGCAACTACAGATTCGTGACAAAATATATTTAACGAATGCATTTGTGTTCATTCCCACATTTTTCCAGTTGAAGATCAGTCTAAAGGAATATTCCTTGCAGGAATACAAATTATTTACAAACCTCAATAGATTGAAGAGTGCTGAGTGAAAAATCTCACTTGCAACTCAGCACTCATAACTCCGTTAACTTTCAAGACGAGTTGCTGAAATTGAAGCGTTTGCAACATTTGTTCCTTCATGTATAAGAAAGGCTTAAGTTTTTCCAAGAAATGTATAAGCAGTTGCTGCAAATACTTCATACTTTGCAACAATTGCTTCTTCATGTATAAGAAAGGCTTAAGTTTTTCCAATAAATGTATAAGCAGTTGCTGCAAAAACTCCATGCTTTGCAACAATTGCTTCTTCATGTATAAAAAAGGTTTAAATCATTGCAGCAATCATTGTAATTAGCTTATGAATTAGGGGGAACCGGAGTCAAAGTCCCCCTTTTTAAGAGGATGTTTGAAAAGTTTTGAGGGGTCAAATTTTATGCTAATCGCCTCACCATGATCCG
>NZ_JBDNJQ010000091.1:0-32792 GCF_051172895.1 Nostoc sp. CALU 1950
CTGCTCCCCTGCCCCCCTGCTCCCCTGCCCCCCTGCTCCCCTGCTCCCCTGCCCCCCTGCTCCCCTGCTCCCCAATCCCCAATCCCCAATATCATGAACAATATCGAAGACCTTTATGAACTTTCACCCATGCAGCAAGGAATGCTGTTTCATGCCCTTTATGCGCCAGAGTCGGAAGTTTATTTTGAGCAGTTGCTTTGCACCCTCTCTGGAGAATTAAATTTTTCTGCTTTTGTGCAAGCTTGGCAGCGTGTTGTGGCGCGACATCCAGCTTTACGCAGTTCCTTTTATTGGGAAGAGATAGAAAAGCCCTTGCAAATGGTAAGTAAGCAAGTGGATCTCCCGTGGGAAAAGCTGGACTGGCGGCATTTAACTGCTGATGAACAACAACAGCAGCTAGAGGATTTTTTGAAATGCGATCGCCAAAAAGGATTTGATCTAGCTCAAGCTCCTCTAATGCGCTTCACTGTCATTCAGCTAGGAGAGCAAACTTACCAATTTATTTGGAGCCATCATCATATCCTATTTGATGGCTGGTCGATGCAGATTGTTCTCAAAGAAGTTTTAGCTTTTTATGAGGCTAATCAGCGAGGTGAACATTTACGCCTCCAACCTGTTCGCCCCTATCGAGAATATATTCAATGGTTACAGCAACAGGATATTGATCAAGCTAAGAATTTTTGGCAAAAATCTCTCGGAGGATTTGCAACTCCTACTTTTTTAATAGGTAACAGAGAAAAAGAACAAAGAATATATAATGAGCAACCGTTTCAATTATCTCAAACGGTAACTGAAAAACTGCAATATGTGGCGCGACAGCACCATTTAACTTTGAATAATTTAGTGCAGGGAGCATGGGCATTACTAATTTCCCGCTACAGTGGAGAAAATGATGTCGTGTTTGGTGCAACTGTATCCGGTCGTCCATCAACGCTTGTAGGAGTGGATTCGATGGTGGGGCTATTAATAAACACCCTCCCCATACGGGTACAAGTCAGTGGAAAAACAGAGTTATTACCCTGGCTCAAGCATTTACAAAACCAGACATTTGAGCAGGAAGAATATGCTTATTATTCCCTGGCAGAAATTCAACAAATGAGTGATATTCCTCCAGGAATACCACTGTTTGAAAGCATTTTAGTTTTTGAAAATTATCCAATAGATGCTGCTAAACAGGAAACTAAGAAAACTTTAGAAGTTAGTAATATTAGTTGTTTTGAACGCACGAATTACCCTCTGACTGTAGTGATTAATCCTGCTTCACAATTATCTGGCAGGGTTGTTTATGACACCAGCCGCTTTGAGCAACAGGCAATTGTCCGCATAATTGAAAATTTCCAAACATTGCTCACAGGAATAGTAACTAATCTACAACAATATATTTCTCAATTATCTCTACTCAGTGCAACTGAAGAAGAACAGTTAATTCTGCTAGAAAATCAAAAACTAACAAATTCTATTAATTACAAATGTATTCATATTTTGTTTGAAGAACAGGTAGAAAAAAGCCCAAATGCATTAGCAATTGTATATAAACAACAATATTTAACTTATCGGGAGTTGAATAACCGCGCCAATCAATTAGCTCATTATTTACAAGCTTTGGGAGTTAAACCCGAAGTGCGGGTGGGAATTTGTGTCGAGCGATCGCTAGAAATGGTAATAGGAATACTGGCTATTCTCAAAGCCGGTGGAGCATACATTCCGCTAGATCCTGATTATCCTCCAGAAAGATTGGCGTTCATGATAGAAGATGTACAGACATCGATTTTATTAACGCAAAATCATTTACAAAATAGACTGCCAATCCATAATCAAACTGTGGTGAATCTTGACTCAGATTGGGAAATCATTGCCCAATACAGTGAAAACAATTTGCTCAGTGAAGTTAATCCAGAAAACTTAGCTTATATCATCTATACTTCCGGCTCAACGGGAACACCAAAGGGAACAGAAGTTACCCATCGCAGCATTATTGGTTTCATGTTTGGAGTCGATTATATTCACCTTGATGCAGAACAAATCTGGCTACAACATTCATCGATTTCTTGGGATGCACTAACCCTAGAACTTTGGCCGCCCTTGCTTTACGGTGGGTGTTGTGTGCTTTACCCAGAAAGAATTCCCACACCTGAAAATTTAAGCCGCATCATCCAAGAACAAAGGGTTAACACCCTGTTTCTGACTACTGCGTTATTCAATCTCATGATTGATAAAATGCCACAAGGTTTGTCAGACATAAAACAACTACTATTTGGGGGAGAGTCTGTTTCTGTACCTCATGTTCGTCGCGCTTTAGAATTATTGCCGAGAACGCAATTAATTCATGCTTATGGCCCTTCCGAATGTACAGTTTTTACTTGTTGTTACCCGATTCCCAAACAACTTGCTGAAAATGTCCATTCAATTCCCATTGGAAAATCCATCGGCGATAGGACAGTTTACATACTAGATAAAGATTTACACAGAGTTACAATTGGCGTTACTGGAGAACTTTATGTGGGCGGGGCGAGTGTTGCGAGAGGTTATTTAAATCAACCAAGATTAACTAGTGAGAAATTTATTTGTAATCCTTTTATTGAGGGAGACAAACTCTACAAAACCGGAGATTTAGCACGCCGCCTCCCTGATGGAAATATAGAATTTATCGGTCGAATTGATACACAAGTAAAAATTCGCGGCTTTCGGATTGAATTAGCAGAAATTGAAGCAATTTTAATTCAACATTCTGACATTCAGCAAGTTTTAGTTATGGTGCGGGAAGATGAACCGGGTAACAAGTATTTAGTGGCTTATCTAGTTACCAAGGATAATCAACTAACACCTAGCATCCTGCAAAATTTCCTCAAGAAAAAGCTGCCTGATTACATTATTCCCGCCACTTTCGTATTTCTAGAGGCATTTCCCCTAACGCCTAATGGTAAAATCGATCGCCGTGCTTTGCCCGCTCCAGATACTTCTCAAAGAAATCTAGAGGTTGATTTTGTTGCTCCTCGCACGCCAACGGAACAAGAATTAGCCACGATTTGGGCTGAAGTTCTCAAAGTAAAACAGGTGGGAATTCACGATAATTTTTTCGAGTTAGGGGGACATTCTTTACTCGCTACTCAAGTTATTTCTCGTCTAAGAGAAGCCTTTTCCCTAGATTTTTCTCTCCGTTATCTGTTTGAAAATCCGACTATTGCTGAACTTGCACAAAAAGTGAGTGAACAACAAATTGAACAAGCAGAAAATGATGCTTTAGCACAGATTTTAAGGGAAGTTGATCAGTTGTCAGAGGAAGAGGTGACACAACAATTGCTTTTGTGAGTAGAAGTTTGTAGAGTTTTTAAACGCAAAGGAACGCAGAGTCATCGCAAAGGTACGCGGAGTTTTTTAGAAAGGGGTTGTTATGAATTGAGTCTTTTTGAGTCGATCAAAAAAAGTGATTTCCAATAATTATTATGAGCGATTTATTAAAACGTCTTGAAAGCCTTTCTCCAGATAAGCGAGAATTAGTTCTACGAAAACTGAAGAAGCAACAGCAATTTCCACTCTTCACATCCGTATCGAGAGAACAACCCCTTCCCCTCTCCTTTGCTCAACAAAGACTGTGGTTTTTAGATCAATTAGAAGGTGAAAATTGTGTCTATAACGTTCCGTTTTTCTGGCAGATTAAGGGATTTCTGAATATAAGTGCTTTAGAACAAGCTATTAGAGCAATTGTTCAACGTCATGAAGTCTTACGTACTAGCTTCTCTATTGTCGATGAGTCGCCTATACAAGTGATTCATCCTCATCCTCAATTGACAATGCAAGTGCTAGATTGGCGACAATTTACTGAAGAAAATCAGTTAAGCAGAGCCACTCAGTTAGCTACAAAAGAATTGCAACAGCCTTTTGATTTATCAACCCCACCTTTGCTGCGGGTAAAGTTGTTGCAACTGAATGACCAATCTTATCTGTTGTTGCTTGTCATCCATCATATCGTTTGTGATGGCTGGTCAATGGAAATATTTCGCCGTGAATTGTTCAGCCTTTATACATCATTTTCCGCCGGAGAATCTTCTCCCTTAACTGAATTACCGCTGCAATATGCCGACTTTGCCCACTGGCAAAGACAATGGTTACAAGGTAAGGTACTCGAAACCCAACTCAATTACTGGCAAAAACAATTAGCTGAAGTCTCGCCTCTGTTAGAATTTCCCACTGATAAACCCCGCCCATCAGTTCAAAGTTTCAGAGGGCGTAGTGAGTTTTTGGAACTCAATCAGGATTTAACACAGAAGTTAAAGCGTTTGAGTCAGGAGTCAGGAACAACTCTGTTTATGACAATGCTTGCAGCATTTACGCTGTTACTTTCGCGCTACAGTGGACAGGAGGATATTGTTGTTGGTTCTGCGATCGCTAACCGCACCCATAGCCACATAGAAGCATTAATCGGCTTTTTTGTCAATATACTAGCATTACGTACCAATCTACAAGGAAATCCAACTTTCTTAGAATTACTTGAACGGGTGAAGCAAGTAACCCTAGATGCTTACGATCATCAAGATTTACCCTTTGAGAAACTAGTTGATGAATTGGGTAAGGAGCGTAGGCGTAGCCCATCGGAGATATCGCTTTCTCATCATCCCCTATTTCAAGTGGCTTTTAGCTTGCAAAATGAAACCCAGCAGCAACTAGAAACCAATGAATTAACCCTTAAACGTTTCGAGTGGGAAAACACCACAACTCTGTTTGATTTGTCACTGATTTTCCGGGAAACAGCCCAAGGTTTAACAGGAGAATGGGAATACGCAACCGATTTGTTTGAGGCTAAAACCATTCAACGGATGGCGGGACATTTTGCAGTTTTACTTCAAGAAATTGTCGATAATCCTCAACAACCAATCGATACTCTACCGTTGATGACAGAGGAAGAACGTCAGCAACTCCAAAACTGGAATCAAACTCAAACCGATTATCCCCTCAATCAAACTTTGGTTGATTTGTTTGAAGCTCAAGTTGCCAAAAACCCTAATAATCTCGCTTTGGTGTTGGAATCCCAAAGCCTAACTTACCAACAACTTAATCAAAAAGCGAACCAACTAGCTCATTATCTAATTCAAAATCACCGAATTCAGCCAGATACTTTAATTGGTATCTGTATTGAACGGTCTTTAGAAATGATTATTGGTGTACTCGGTATCCTCAAAGCAGGTGCAGCTTATGTACCGATTGATCCTAATTATCCTAAAGAACGCATTGAGTTCATGTTAGAAGATTCTAGGACATCGGTATTGCTCACCCAAAGTTTCCTATTAGACCAATTACTTTTAGCGAAACTGAAACACCAGATCATTTGTTTAGATCGAGAAACTTTTAGTTCGGCGTTAACAGATAATCCCAATCCTCAAAATAACCCTGATAATTTAGCTTATATAATTTATACCTCTGGTTCAACGGGACGACCCAAAGGAGTGATGATTGAGCATCGCGCAATTGTCAATCTAGCTTTAGCCTGGGCTGAAATTTTTCAAGTTCAACACCATAGCCGTTGGCTTCAGTTTGGTTCTTTTAGTTTCGATTTGTCTATTGGCGAAATTGCCACTGCTTTATCCGCAGGTGCTTGTTTGTACTTAGCCAATAAGGAAACTTTGTTACCTAGTCAGGCTTTGGTGGACTTGTTGTGCGATCGCAAAATTTCCCATTTCACCTTACCTCCTTCCGTCTTATCTGTATTACCTCAAGCCTCATTACCTGATTTGCAAGCCGTAATCGTTGGTGGTGAAGCTTGTACAGCAGAGTTGGTGACACACTGGGGAAAAAAACGGCGTTTCTTCAACTGCTATGGGCCGACAGAATCGACAGTCATCGCCAGTATATCTAGTTGTGAACCCAATGGAAAAAAACCCTCTATCGGTCAACCGTTATCTAATATCCGCATCTATATATTAGATACTCATCATCAACCGTTACCAGTTGGTATTCCTGGAGAATTGTGTATTGCGGGAGTGGGTTTAGCACGAGGCTATCTCAACCGTCTCGATTTAACCGCCGAGAAATTTATTGAAGTTGAATTATTTGGCAAAACTGAGCGAATTTATAAAACTGGCGACTTAGCAAAATGGAACTCTGATGGCAATCTTGAGTATCTAGGTCGCATTGATGAACAGATTAAATTACGGGGATTTCGGATTGAACTTGGTGAAATTGAATCGCTATTATTGCAAAATTATTTAGTTAAAGAAGCGGTTGTTATTTTATATGAAACTGATAATAATCCCAGGTTAGTAGCTTATGTCACGGCAAAGGTAAAATCCAGTAATTTAGCGAGTCAACTCAAAGACTACCTGAAGATTCGCCTACCAAATTATATGATTCCTAGCCAGATTATGGTATTGGATCAGTTGCCCCTTTCCCCCAATGGAAAACTAGATCGTAGAGCATTACCAACACCAAATACAGCCACTTCTACGGATTTTCAAATGCCAGTAACGCCAACTGAAGAACTGTTGGCTAACTTATGGCAAAGTCTCTTAAAAGCTAAGTCTATTGGTCGTCAAGATAACTTCTTTGAATTGGGTGGACATTCTCTATTAGCAACCCAATTAGTTACCCGCATTCGTGACACTTTTGGGGTAGAAGTACCTGTCCGCAAGGTATTTGAACAGAGTGTTTTGTCTAATTTGGCAACAGAAATTGACAAAGCCGCTTCGGTAATTGCTTTACCACCCATCACGCCACAACCTGAAAATGCTCCTAAAAATCTGTCATTTGCCCAATCGAGACTCTGGTTTTTAGCCCAACTTGAAGACACCGGAACCTCGGCTACCTACAATATGTCAACGGCGCTAGAACTTGAAGGCAAGTTGAATATAGAAGCGTTGCGTGCAAGTTTTGATTATCTCCTCGATCGCCATGCCATTCTACGCACCTATTTCCCCGCACTAGAAGGAGAGGCGCAAGTAGCCGTCCAAAATCTAGAGAATATAGAAGTGTTGGCGATTACAGATTTACAGTCACTTAATCTCCAGACTCAAGCAGAAACCGTACAACGGTTATCAGATAACCACGCTCAAGAACCCTTTGACTTAAATACCGGCCCCCTATTCAAAGCGAAACTGCTGCAACTGGGCGAACAGAAAAATGTGCTGCTGATTAATATGCACCACATTATTAGTGATGGCTGGTCAATGGGAGTGTTTAAACGTGAATGGGAACAGACTTATGCTGCTTTTGCTGCGGGGAATGCTCCAAATTTGTCACCGTTGCCGATTCAATATAGTGATTATGCAGCTTGGCAGCGCAATTGGTTACAAGGGGAGATTTTAGAAACTCAGGAAAATTACTGGAAACAACAACTAGGTGATGCTCCTCGATTGCTGGATTTGCCCACTGATCATCCCCGTCCAGCACAACAAAGTTATCAAGGTGGACGAGAGGAATATCGTTTGAATAATGAACTGACTCAGAGACTTAAAGTATTGAGTCAACAACACGGGGTTAGTTTGTTTATGACCCTGTTAACGGCTTTTAATATTTTGCTATCTCGTTACAGCCGTCAAGAGGATTTATGTATTGGTAGTGCGATCGCTAATCGCACCCATAGCCACACAGAATCATTAATTGGTTTTTTTGTCAATACCTTAGTATTGCGGAGCAAAATCAAGCCAGAGCAAGTATTTAGTGAGTTACTCCAACAAACCCGCCAAACTTGCCTAGATGCTTACGCTCATCAAGATATTCCCTTTGAATATTTGGTAGAACAGTTACAACCAGAACGCAGTTTGAGCCATAACCCCTTATTCCAAGTCATGCTCGTGTTGCAAAATACCGAAGGGGCAGGGACAAAAGTTAGTCTACCAGGACTTGATATTAAATGGTTGGATCAAAACTATCCCTTTGCCAAGTTTGACCTGACACTCGATCTCTGCGAAAGGGATGGTCAACTACATTGTATGTGGGAATATGCCACCGATTTATTTGAGGCAGAGACAATTGGACGCATGGCGGGACACTTTGAAGTCTTGCTCAAAGCAATTACCGAAAATCCTCAACAGCCGATCAGTAAATTGCCCTTGATGACAACAGCAGAAATCCAACAACTGCAACTTTGGAATCAAACCAACATTGATTATCCTCAAAATCAGACATTGGTAACGATGTTTGAACAACAGGCAGCACGAACACCCGATAATATTGCCGTGGTGTTTGAAGACCAAAGCCTGAGTTATCAAGAACTGAACCAGAAAGCTAATCAGTTAGCGCATTATTTGTTGGAACTGAAAACAGAGCAACAATTGCCTGATAATCCATTAATAGCGATTTGTGTGGAGCGATCGCCAGAAATGGTTATTGGCTTGTTTGGCATCCTCAAAGCAGGTGGGGCGTATGTGCCAATTGACCCCAATTATCCACAAGAACGCATTCGTTTCATGCTCGAAGACTGTGGAGCAAGGGTTTTGCTAACCCATAGTCAACTCAAAGATGAAAAACTCCACCCACAAGGGGATGTAGTTTTTGGGCATGGGGAATGGGGCATGGGGCATGGGGAAGAGTCACCAATGCCCAATGCCCAATGCTCCAAGTCGGCGGGGGAGCAACCTCGATCATCCACAAGGGGATGGAGTTTCCCGCCGACTTTCGATAAAGAAACTCTTTCCCATTCCCCACTCACCACTCCCCACTCCCGAAAAATCCTATATTTAGATGAGGATAAATTTACCAACCAATCTCCAGAAAATCCTAAAATCCAAAATCCAAAATCTAAAATCCAAAATCAAGATGATTTAGCTTATGTGATTTACACATCAGGCTCTACTGGACGACCCAAAGGCGTACAAATACCACACCGTGGTTTAAGTAACTATTTGCACTGGGCAAAAGACTTCTATGCAGTAGCGCAAGGGCAAGGTACACCTGTGCAATCTTCCCTTAGCTTTGATGCAACCATTACCTCCCTCTATCTACCTCTCATTTGTGGGCGTACTGCCATATTAGTTAGAGAAAAACAAGAAATTGAAGCTTTAGCAAACATCATCAAACAAAGCAATCATCTCTCCCTAGTCAAAATCACACCGTCCCATTTGGAAATCCTAAATCAGCAACTCGATCTTGATGCTATGCCAAATCGGGTCAATGCCTTTATTTTAGGTGGTGAAGCATTACACGCTAACCAGATAATCCCGTGGCTAACTCATGCCCCTGATACCCGCCTGATCAACGAATATGGGCCAACAGAAGCGGTTGTGGGGTGTTGTGTCTACGAAGCGACTGGGAAAATGGATCTAATTGACGATTTATTAATCGGACAGCCAATTGCCAATGCACGTATCTACATCTTAGACAACCAAAACCAACCCCTACC
The DNA here is from genome assembly GCF_051172895.1 of Nostoc sp. CALU 1950. Lineage (NCBI taxonomy): Bacteria > Bacillati > Cyanobacteriota > Cyanophyceae > Nostocales > Nostocaceae > Nostoc > Nostoc sp. CALU 1950. Next base: position 9,332 of record NZ_JBDNJQ010000091.1, read on the forward strand.
TCCTGGAATTCCTGGGGAACTTTGTATTGCCGGTGCTGGTATAGCCCGTGGCTATCTCAACCGTCCCGAACTCACAGCAGAAAAATTTATTGAACTCGACTTATTTGGCAAACAAGAGCGAGTTTATAAAACCGGAGATTTAGCCAGATGGTTGCCCGATGGCAACTTGCAATACCTGGGGCGGATTGACAACCAAGTAAAACTACGTGGCTTTCGGATTGAATTAGGTGAAATTGAAGCCTCGTTAGCCAAACACCCGAAAATTCAGCAAGCAGTTGTGATTTTACAAGAAGAAGATGCAATTAATCAGCGCTTGCTGGCTTATATTGTCCCCACAGCAACAGATACGTTAGATGCAACATCTGAACAGGTGAAACTGTGGCAACAAGTTTTTCGTGATAGCTACTCTCAGCAACAAACCCTAATTGATGATCTAACTCTAAATTTAGCCGGTTGGAATGATAGCTACACAGGAGAACTCATTCCCCAGGCGGCAATGCAAGAATGGCGAGATACAATAGTTTCCCAAATTCTGGAACTTGAACCCAAACGGATTTGGGAAATTGGTTGCGGGACAGGGATGTTATTGTTTAAAATTGCGCCCTATTGTCAGCATTATTTGGGTACGGATTTTTCACCGGAAGCGTTGCAGTATATTGAACAACATCTCAAACAGCAGTCTCTCAACGAGAAAGTTACTTTAAAAACTAGTGCAGCTAACCAGTTTGATGATATTGAAACAAATGCTTATGACTTGGTAATCATAAATTCTGTTATCCAGTATTTTCCCTCTCTGGATTACTTTTTACAAGTCTTGGAGGGAGCTATTAAAGCTGTGAAAACTCAGGGTTCAATCTTTATTGGCGATGTGCGAAATCTCCTTTTACTAGAAGCATTCCACACCGCAGTCGAGTTTTATCGCGCCCCCGATGAGTTGTCAATTAAGGACTTACGTCAACAGATTCAAAAAAGCATTGATACCGAAAGCGAATTACTAATTGACCCTGATTTCTTTATCGCCCTCAAACAAAGATTTCCTCTGATTAGTCATGTGCAAATTCAATTGCAACGGGGTTATGCTCAAACGGAAATGAGCCGTTTTCGTTATAACGTTGTTTTACACCTAGATCAGGCATATACTCCCATTGCCGAATTACAATGCTTAGATTGGCAAGATGAACAACTGAATTTGGAAACAATCGAGAGAATTTTAAAAACTCAGCAGCCGGATTTGTTAGGCATTAACAATATTCCGAATGCGCGTCTAATTTCAGAAATTTTGCTGTTAGAAAAAATTGCTCAATTAGATGGTACTGTTTCAGACTTAAAAGCGGCAGTTGCCAAAGCCAAAACAGGCATAGAACCCGAACTTTTCCGAACTTTAGCGCGAGATTTACCCTATACCATTTTCATTCAATATAGCCCCACAGGTTTTGCTAATTACGATGTTGTTTTTCAAAGGAATATCCCTGGACAGGCAATATTGCCAAGATTTGCTCAGGGTAAAAATTTGCGCCTGAAACCTTGGCAAGATTACTCAAACCAGCCGTTACAATATCGCAGCAATCAAGTTGATCCAACAATATTAGCTGAATGGCGTGATTTTCTGGGTCAAAATCTGCCTGATTATATGATTCCTAGCCATTTCACTGTGTTAGATAAACTACCACTAACACCACATGGAAAAGTAGACCATAAAGCTTTACCTATACCAAATGCAACCGTTGCATCAACAGATATTGAATTGCCTGTAACCTCGACAGAAAAATTGCTTGCCGAATTGTGGGCGAAGCTGCTTAAATGTGAAGCCATCGCCCGCTATGGTAACTTCTTCAACTTGGGTGGACATTCTTTATTAGCCACCCAATTAATTGCCCGCATCCGTAATAAATTCAAAGTCGAGTTACCTCTACGTAAAATATTTGAGTTTCCCACGATCACTGAATTAGCGAGTTATCTTGATACCTGCATTTGGGTTAATTCCACTGTTGAAAGTATGCAGCCTCTCAACTTAGATGAAGAGGAAATCGAACTTTAAACTACCATATCTGAAAACACGTCCTTAAGCAAAATTTATCTTTTAATCAGAAAACCTATGATTGCCCTATCTGATTCCGTTTTTATCTCTCCCGATGAATACCTTCAACTAGAAGAAAAAAGCAACATTAAACACGAATATATTAATGGTCAAGTTTACGCAATGGCGGGAACAACTGACACCCATAACACCATTGGACTAAATCTCGTTTTATTAATTCGTAACCACTTGCGAGGGTCAGACTGTCGAGTTTACTTTGCCGATATTAAAGCCAGGATTGAGAAACGTAATCGCTTTTATTACCCCGATATTCTCGTAACGTGTGACCCAAAAGACCGAGAAACCCCAACCTATAAAAGCTTTTCTAAGCTTATTCTTGAAGTCCTATCAGATTCTACCGAAGCCTTTGACCGAGGTGACAAATTCAACGACTATCAAACCCTTGACAGCTTAGATGAATACGTTTTAGTTAATAGCAAACATCAACGAGTTGAAACCTTTCGCCGTAATGAACAAGGGTTATGGGTGCTACAAACTTATACACCTGACAACCAAACTTTTGAACTACAAAGTATTAACCTAACAGCCTCATTTTCTGACCTTTACGAAAATGTAGAATTGGAAGTAATGGATATGATGGGCGTAAGAATTCAGAATTCAGAATAGTTAAAGAATTAGGAGAAAATTTGATACGTAAATAGATGGTAATAAAGCAACTTATGTTATGAAACGTAAATAGGCTTAAAACCCTTATCAATGACTAATGACTAATGACAAAGGACAGCCCCACCAGTTAGCTTTAATTGCACCGACTTACTTAAATTATGACAAAAAATGAGCAAGTGGTTTATTTAATGTTGCGTTTGCAGAACATAGGATGCCGAATTTGGGCTGATGACGATAAGTTACGAATTCGTACTAGTAAAAACGCCTTAACTTCTGAACTCAAGCAGGAAATTAAAGCCAACAAAGCAGATATATTAACATTCTTAAATTCTGTCAAAGCCACAACTATCATGACAGAAGAAATTCCGACCTTGCCAGATGATGCGCCCAAGCCCCTTTCTTTTGCTCAACAACGCCTCTGGCTGTTAGCACAACTCCAAGGCCCATCAGCCAGTTACAATATGCCGATCGCTTTGCAACTGGATGGAAACCTCAATATTGATGCTTTGCGCTCTAGTTTGGCTTATCTGCTTAATCGGCATGACAGTCTGAGGATGTATTTCCCCACAATGGCGGGACATCCCCAGGTTGCGATCCGAAATTTAGACGACATCGAAGTTTTAAGGGAATGGGGACTGGGAATTGGGGACTGGGGACTGGGGACTGGGGACTGGGAAAGAGTTTTACCAATAACGATTTCCGACTCCCCAAATATCCAGCGTTTGATTGATGCTCATGCTCAAGAACCGTTTGACTTAAATACTGGGCCTTTGTTTAAAGCGAATCTGCTGCAACTCAAAGAGCAGAAATACGTGCTACTCATTAATATGCACCACATTATCAGTGATGGCTGGTCAATGGGGGTGTTTGTCCGTGAGTTACGACAAGTTTATACCGCCTTTGCCCAAGGTCAAACCCCAAACCTTGCACCGTTGACCATTCAATACAGCGACTACGCAAACTGGCAACGAAATTGGTTACAAGGGGAAGTATTGGAAACCCAGATCAACTACTGGAAAAATCAACTCAAGGATGCTCCCCCATTGCTGGAGTTACCTACCGATTATCCCCGTCCAGCATTGCAAAGTTACCGAGGCGATCGCGATCGCTATTCCCTATCGCCTAACTTAACTCTTGCCATAAAAACTTTCAGTCAACAGCAAGGTGCAAGTTTGTTTATGACTTTGTTGGCGGCTTTCAGTATTCTGCTTTCTCGTTACAGTCGTCAAGAAGACTTATGTATTGGTTCTCCTATTGCTAACCGCACCCATAGCCACACAGAAGGATTAATCGGCTTTTTTGTCAATACCTTGATACTGCGTAACCAAATCAAGCCTGAGCAAAGTTTTATCGAGTTTCTGCAACAAACTCGCCAAACTTGTTTAGATGCATACTCCCATCAAGACATTCCCTTTGAGTATCTGGTAGAACAGTTGCAACCAGAACGCAGTATGAGCCATAATCCCTTATTCCAGGTCATGTTAGCACTGGAAAATAATGAAAGTTCCGATTTAAGTTTGCCAGGAATAGAGATTGAATGGCTCCCATTAACTTATCCCTTTGCTAAATTTGACTTAGTACTTCTAGTCATAGAATCTGATAACCAGTTAAATTTAACTTGGGAATATGCCGCCGATCTCTTTGAGAAAAGTACTATACAAAGGATGGCAGAACAGTTTGAAGTTCTACTTCAGGGAATTGTTGATAACTCTCAACAACCTATTAATACCCTCCCTTTGATGACAGCGCCCGAACTTCTAAAACTACAATGCTGGAATCAAACTAAAACTGATTATCCCCACGATAAAACTCTAGTTGACTTATTTGAACAACAAGTTGAAAAAAACCCTCATAATATCGCTTTAGTCTTTGAATCTCAACAATTAACTTATCAGCAACTCAATCAAAAAGCAAACCAACTAGCTCATTATCTAATTGAAAATCACCAAATTCACCCAGACACTTTAATTGCCATCTGTGTTGAACGGTCTTTGGAAATGATTATTGGTTTACTCGGTATCCTGAAAGCGGGTGCAGCATACCTGCCAATTGATCCCAATTATCCTAAAGAACGGATTGAATTCGTGTTAGAGGATTCGGGGACATCGGTATTACTAACCCAAAGTTTCCTATTAGATCAATTACCTCTAGCTAAACTGAAATACCAGTTAATTTGTTTAGATCGAGTAACTTTTATTTTTGCGTTAATAGATAATCCTAATCCTCAAAGTACTCCTGATAATTTAGCTTATGTAATTTATACTTCTGGTTCGACAGGGCAACCCAAGGGGGTGATGATTGAGCATGGAGGACTGGTGAATTTAACTTTGGCGATCGACAAAGTTTTGCAAATTAAACCTCAAAGCCGATTGCTTCAGTTTGCTTCTTTCAGCTTTGATGCCTCAATTTGGGAAATTGCTACTGCGATCGCCGCAGGGGCTTGTTTGTATCTGGCAAAGCAAGAAACCTTATTACCTAGTCAAGACTTAGTGAACTTCTTAGAAGAACACAAAATTTCCCATATCACGTTACCGCCTTCAGTGTTATCCCTATTACCTCAAGCTGCTTTACCCGATTGCCAAACTATAGTTGTTGCTGGTGAAGCTTGTCCAACAGAATTAGTGGCAAAATGGGCAATAGGACGAAGTTTCTTCAATGGCTACGGGCCAACAGAATCTACAGTTTGTGCTAGTATCGCACTCTGTCATCCTAATTGCAAAAAACCACCTATTGGTCAACCATTATCTAATATCCGCATCTACATATTAGATCCTCAAAATCAACCATTACCCCCTGGCATACCTGGAGAATTGTGTATCGCGGGAGTGGGTTTGGCACGAGGCTATCTCAAACATCCTGATTTAACCGCCAAGAAATTTATCAAAATTGAGTTATTCGGTAAAATTGAGCGAATTTACAAAACTGGCGACTTAGCAAGATGGGAGTTTGATGGAAACCTTGAGTATTTAGGTCGCATTGACGAACAGATTAAATTACGGGGTTTTCGGATTGAACTCGGTGAAATTGAATCGATTTTATTGCAACATCCATCAGTTCAAGAAGCAATTGTTACCTTATATAAAACTGAAAATAACCAAAGTTTAATTGCTTATGTAACGGGAATCAATAATAATTTGTCTACCCAATTAAAAAATAGTCTTAAATCCCGACTGCCTGATTATATGATACCTGCTCAGATCATCGTATTGGATGAGTTGCCTTTAACTCCCAATGGCAAAGTTGACCGGAAATCTTTACCTGCTCCAAATGGTGTAAATGAGGGTTTATATGAACCTCCACGGAACGAAATTGAAAAACAATTGGTGCAAATTTGGTCTGCTGTAATCGAACATCAAGACATTGGGATTCATGATAATTTTTTCGACTTGGGCGGTCATTCTTTATTAGCGATTAAACTGCTCAATAATATTCAAGAAGTATTTGAGCAACAACTTTCTTTAAGTAGTTTATTTCAAAATCCTACTATTGCTCAACTAGCAGAACAACTTTGTAATACTGAGGTTCAACAGTCAAATCCCGATTTACTTTCACTCCAAGCTCAAGGACATGCAACACCTTTATTTTTTCTTCCTGGCGCAAACGGACACGGTTTCTATTTTCGAGATTTGGCAATTAACTTAGGAACTGAGCGGCCAATATATGGACTAGAAACTCCAGGAAGAGACGGCTCTAGCGTACTCCCTGAATCAGTAGCAACTCATGCAAGTCAACTGATTAATTTATTACGTCAACAGCAAGCTAAAATTCCATATATATTAGCAGGATACTCTTCAGGTTGTGCCGTTGCTTTTGAAATGGCTTCCCAACTCGAACAGCAAGGTGAAACGGTGAGTTTACTAGCTATATTGGACGCTGGACTAGTTTCTAAACCTGAGTATTTTACTGATAGAGCAGAACTTGATTGGATCTGGCAATTGATTCGACGAATTGAAGTCTTAAAGGGAGTTTATTTAGGACTGCAATATGACGATTTAGCTGTTCAACCCAATGACCAAGCGAGGTGGGAACTAGCAGCAGAACATTTGTACCGAAATAATATTTTACCCGAACATTCCACCCTTTCTTTACTCAAAACCAATATGAAAGTGATGAAAGTACTAACGCTCAACTATGCAAATTATCAGCCTACTCATCCAATTTCTGCTCCCATTGTTTTATTCCGCGCTCAAGAAGTTAAGGAGATTATTTTACAAGAACTACAAGCTTTTTCTGATTACGATCTACCCGATTGGGGATGGCAAACCTATACTCAAAAGCCTGTCAAGGTAATTTCTGTACCTGGAAACCACGGTCAAATGCTTTATGAACCCCATGTCAAACTATTAGCCACACAATTACAAGCCTTTATGCTAGATGGAGCAGAGTAGAGCATTCTAACTCCTGAATTATGAATTCTGAATTCTGACTCCTTATTTAACATAATTTTGCGAAAGGGCTAATGAAAACACTTCCTATCAAAATTTACGATGAAACCCTGCGGGATGGAGAACAACAAGCAGGCATTTTTTTCTCTTACCCAACCAAACAAAAACTCGCCCATCTAATTGCTCAAACCGGAGTCGATGGACTCGATGTTATGCCCTGTGTATGTGAGCAAGAATCTGAACTGACTAAAACATTAGTATCAGAGGGATTAGATAGATTAATTACTGCCGCTACCTTAATGGAAAAGAAATATATTGATCAAGCAAAAGATTGTGGTGTTAAGCGCATTATCCTTTTTCATGGTCTTTCTGATCGACTCCTGTTTCTACGAGATCCTCAGATCCGTCTGATGAAGGAGTTTAAAGGAAAAACTATTGATGATGATGTCCCCGTTAACGTTATCAATAGAATTCGCCAAAATGCGATTGATGTAATTGTTGAAAATTTGCACTATGCCACTACGGTTGCTGGACTCACTGTAGACTTCGCCGCCGAGGATGCCTCAAGAACTGATTTTGACTTTTTAGTGCAATGTATCCGCTCTTTTGGCCCTTATATTGAACACTTTTTGCTTTGTGATACAGTCGGAGTCCTCAGTCCAGAAAAGAGCTATGTCTGGATTAACGACCTGCTGCAACATACAACTGCGGTTGCTTTCGGGGTACACTACCACAATGATATGGGCTTGGCTCTCGAAAATACTCTCCAATCCGTCATAGCTGGAGCGACTTTAGTATCGGGTACTTTTTGCGGGATTGGGGAACGAGCCGGAAATGTTGCCATTGAGCAGGTTTTAAATGGGTTGCGAGTCCGCTTCGGCATTGAAGTGAAGGGGATTAACTATGATGCTATCGTCGCGGTGACTGATTACATCGAGCAATTGGGAGTTCGTCCAGCAGCACCTTACTCTCAAACCGCTCAACGCCACGAATCAGGTATCCATGTCAATTCTTTGTTTTGCGATCCTCAAAGCTATGCTGCTTTGCCTTACAACACTATAGAGGTTCTCTTCGGCAAATGGAGTGGAGTCAGTAATTTTCAATATCTATTTGAAAAGCAACTGCAAAATCCTCAACCAATGAAGCAATATGAAAAAATGCGCTCAGTGATTAAATTTCTTTCTGTGGATCAAGAACGCTATTTTACAGCCAAAGAGATATTGGAACTATGGCAAAATGGGGTGTTTAAATAATCTATATTGTCATGTAGTAGCTTAGTAAAAAAATATTAATACAATATTTATTTGCCTTTTAAATTTTTACTTTTTCCTTGTTCAGTCAATATAGTAAAATACCAAATTTATTCAGTCAGCATCAAGAGCCTCAACTTATTTTTACAACATGCAAGCCAAAACCGTTCTTAATAAACCCATAATGAATCCTCCTTCAGCTTTTACTCAATTTTGGGAGGATGTGAAAGCGATCGCAGGGCCTTACTGGTATCCTACAGAGGCATGGGGAAGAGCATTTTCAGACGTGATTCGTGCATGGGGAATGCTCTTTGTTCTGATATTATTAATCATTGCGCTCGTGGCTGTAACTGCCTTTAATAGCTTCGTCAGCCGCTATTTAGTCGATGCGATCGTTGAAGAAAAAGATTTTAGTAAATTTGTTGATATGTTATTGGTTTATGGCGCTGCCCTGATCTGTGTAACACTCTTAGTCGGAATTTCTAAATTTGTCAGAAAACAAATTGCTCTTGATTGGTACGAATGGCTAAATAATCAGATTTTATCAAAATATTTTAGCAATCGTGCTTATTATAAAATTAACTTTAAATCTGATATTGATAACCCAGATCAACGTCTAGCACAAGAAATCGAACCCATTCCCAGAAGCGCTCTCAGTTTTTCAGCTACTTTATTAGAAAAAGTGCTGGAAATGATCACTTTTTTAATAATTGTCTGGTCAATTTCTCAATTTGTGGCAATTTGTTTGGTTGCTTATACGATTGTAGGTAATGTAATTGCTGTTTACTTAACTCAAGAATTGAATAAGATTAGTCAAGAGGAACTCGAATTTAAAGCTGATTACAATTATGCGCTGACTCATGTTCGTAATCATGCTGAATCAATAGCTTTTTTTCGGGGAGAAAACCAAGAGAAAAATATAATTAAGCGAAGATTTAGTAATATTGTCAAAAGTACGAAACGCAAAATTAATTGGGAGAGAAATAAAGATATTTTTAGCAGAGGATATCAGGCTGTTATCCAAATATTTCCATTTATAGTGCTCGGCCCTTTACAGATTAGAGATGAGATTGATTTTGGACAAGTTGGCCAAGCCAGTTTAGCTTGTAATCTGTTTGCTATTGCTCTAGCAGAATTAATCAATGAATTTGGAACTTCTGGAAGATTTTCGAGTTACGTTGAGCGGTTAGCTGAGTTTTCAGATGCGTTAGAATTTGTTACCAAAGAACCAGAGAACGTAAGTACTATTAAAACAATAGAAGAAAACCATCTCGCTTTTGAGAATGTCACTTTACAAACGCCAAACTATGAGCAGGTAATCGTCGAAGACTTATCACTTTCTGTGAAAGCAGGTGAAGGTTTATTGATTGTTGGGCCTAGTGGTCGAGGTAAAAGTTCTCTGTTGCGAGCGATCGCTGGTTTGTGGAATGCTGGGACTGGCCGTCTGGTGCGACCTTCCCTAGAAGAAGTATTGTTTTTGCCCCAGCGTCCTTATATAATTTTGGGAACTTTGCGCGAACAGTTAGTATATCCTAATACAAATCGTCAAATGAGCGACGCAGAACTCAAAGAAGTTTTACAACAAGTCAACCTGCAAAACTTGTTGAGTAGAGTGGATAGCTTTGATACTGAAGTTCCTTGGGAGAACATATTATCGCTGGGAGAACAACAACGCCTTGCATTTGCACGATTGCTAGTTACTCATCCTAGATTCACTATATTAGATGAAGCAACGAGTGCTTTAGATTTGAATAATGAAGAGAGTTTATATCAACAGTTACAAGAAACAAAAACAACATTTATCAGTGTTGGACATCGAGAAAGTTTGTTTAATTATCATCAATGGGTTTTGGAACTATCACAAGATTCGAGTTGGCAACTTGTGAGTGTACAGGATTATCGACTGCAAAAAGCAAAACAAATTGCCATTAATTCCCTCTGAAAAAGCCTACGGTGTACACAAAAGTCAAAAAAGGGGTATTTTCCAAGACTGGGGTACTTAAGGAGAGGTTTGAAAGCACCCCCTAACTTTGGAAAGTCCATTGCTATTAAGGATGGCTTTACCGACCCTACCGCTATGACAAACACCCGGAGGTGTTGAAATGGGTAAGAGATTAACGAATATTCATACTTTTACAAATCAAGGTTATGTTAACTAAACAGCAAAGACAACTAATTACTTACGAAGCTATTTCAATTTATGAACGAAGCTATCAATTACCAGTTCTCAAGAATAACGGTGTAAAAACAGTTCAGAAAAAAATTAGAGAACGTCAAAGATTAATTAAAGAAGGTGTACGATATCATCATCAGTTTGGTGGGATAATTAAACGAAAAGAAGAAATTAGCCAGGGAGAAATTTTTGATGAAATCCAATTATTTATTAAGGACTACAGTCATATTATTGATTTTCTAGAAACTTATCAGGATAGTTATCATAATTTTTTACTAACTCTTACAGACGATTTAAAAACATTATTCAAACATAAGTATTTGGAAATAAAAACTTTAGAAGAGGAAAGAAGAAAATTAGAGCTAGAAAATGAGAAAAATCCGAAAATTCTTGATGGCTTAAGATGGGAAAAGCAAGAAAACTTTAAAGCAGTTTTACTGTTGAGCAATGCTTATTTTCTAATGTTAGAAAAGATTCGATTGCTTGGTGAAGGAATTAAAAACCTTGCAGAAGATACTAAAAATCAAAAAGAGATTGTTCGGCAAATAGTTAAAGATTTAGAAGTACATCAAGAAATTTACGAATATCAAAGAAAAGCCTATAAGGTTCGTCAAGATATAGCAAAAATTGCCCATACTGCAATTAATTTTGAAAATTCTTTACAAGATTACTTTAGTCCCTTTCAATCTTTAATAGATGAAGTTGTAAAAGTAGATGAATATTTCTATACAACTGTCGGAGATATTAAAAATCTAGGTGATAGTATTTTAAAGAATCAATCCAATTTATTTAATCTTGAAGAAAACGAGGCAATTTCTGAAACTTTTCTCGACTTTATGGTAACAAGCTATGATAAAAAAAACAGATTAAAAGATGCTTTGATTCAATCTCAATTATTAGATTGGCAAATCCATAATTTTGATTTGAGCGAAAATGGCGTCTTTTTAGACAAGGGTATTGATTTAATATCTAACTATATATCCAAGCAACTCACTGATCAAAGAGCAGAAGTAACTTTTGTTTCTACAGCACCTCTATCTACTGTTGAAGAAACAGGATTGATGGGACTGACTAATAATAATGTTAGGTTTACAAAAGAATTTTCCAGCAATATTGATTATATCCAATTGCAGGATCTCCTCGCGCAGCATAAGTGGAAAGAAGCTGACATTGAAACCACTAAGCTAATGCTAAAAGTCATGAATAAGAATTATTGGAATGAAGTTTATAAGGAAGATATTGATAACTTTTCTTGTCAAGAACTCCACACCATTGATCAACTTTGGGAACAATATAGTTATGGTTATTTCGGCTTCAGTATTCAGCAAACTATCTGGAGCGAAATGGGTGGTCAAGTAGACTATGAAACAGAAAAGAGGCTCGGCGATCGCCTTGGTTGGCGAAAAGAGGGAAACTGGCTAGACTATGAGCAATTAACTTTTAAATTGTCTCCGATGACACCGATGGGACACTTACCAGCCAAATGGTTACACTATGACCAAGATAGCTTTGACTTATCCGCAAAATCATCTACAGAACACCTTTCAATGGGAGCTTGGCGGGTAAAGTCTTGGTTAGTTTGGCAGATGCACTTATTTTTTTCTCGTGCAAAAAGTTGTAGCGAAACTTTCCCATGTGTTAATCACACATTTGTTAATAATAGGAAAAACTAGAGCTAAAGCTAACTTGAGGATAAATATGAGTAATAGTAAGCATTCTGATGTGGAAATAGAAATTTTACTTTTGGGAAAATGGCGTTTTGATACGTATTCCGAAAAAATAACTATTGAATTTAAAGATGATATGACTTATGAGCAAAACAGGGTTCAAATGCTTCTTTTTTCTAAACCTAAAGAACTGATAACAGGTAATAAATTTACTGGTGTATGGTACGTAACTCAAAAAAAATTGCATTTAAATGTTAAAACTATGCCCAAATCCTTTTTTAATTTAAAGATACCATTAGCTTTTAAGATTTCTCTTGCAGATATGATAGCTACTTTAAGTTCTATATTTATGCCAGAAAGTTATGATGTTATTAGAATTAATAGTTCTAAATTTTTGATCAAGGATAAAGAGCAATCAATTATTGGGACAAAGATAAATAATACTAGTACCGCAAGGCGGAATTAAAAATTAAAAATTAAAAATGAAGACAGCGTAAGGGTTTTGTTGATTGGGAATGGGTGGTTTATTTCCGCCGTGCTGTACTAGTAAGTGGCAGAGTTTATGAAGAGTGCTGAGTTGGGTAAATTCCGGGAGCAACGCGGAAAAATGAGATCATCGTGAAGTGGGGGAAGCAAAGAGAAACTTTTAGTAATTTTTACTACCGCAATAGCTCTAAATACACTTGTTTCTTTGTCTCCCCCTGCTCCCCCTGCTCACAAAATAGCGTTACTCCCACTCCCTACTGCCTTTCTAAGCTTCGATAACTACCCGCAAGTTGCCCCGTTTTTTCGCAACGCGACAAGCAGTCGTAGTTCCAGAACGCTCGAATTCCAAATCGAGGATGGTGGGGCCGACTCGCAAATTATGAAATGACAAACGATTAATCGATTCTGGCAAAGCTGGGTCGATTATTCGCAAGCAATTATTTTGAGCATCAGGCACCAAATTGACCATCATTTGTAGGAGTTGGAAAACACTACCCGTAGCCCAAGCTTGGGGAGTGCAGGCAACTGGATACTGTACAGGAGCATTATCACCATTCCGTTCGTAGCCGCAGAAAAGTTCTGGAGGACGTTGATAGGGTTGCTGCTCAGTCATATCGAATAAACCTTGGAAAAGTTCCAGAGCTTGATCGATCAAACCGAGCGATCGCAATCCCATTGCAATCAGAGCGTTATCATGGGGCCAAACCGAACCAATGTGATAACCCATCGGATTATAAGCAGGTGACAAACTACTCAGAGTCCGAATGCCCCAACCATTAAACATATCTGGTGCCCGCAACCGTTCTGCTACACTATGAGCTTTTTCGTCTGTGAAGAGTCCCAAATGCAGACAATGCCCAGGATTTGAGGTAATGCTGTCTACTGGCTTGCCGTCTCCATCCAAAGCCAAAGCGCAGAAATCCTGGTCTTCCACCCAAAAATCTCGATTAAAACGAACCTTAAGATTTCTGGCCTCTTCTTGCCAACGATCTGCCAAATCAAGCCGCTTTTTCATCCTAGCTATTTCTGCTAGGCGCATTTTTGCAGCATAAACATAAGCTTGCACCTCACAAAGGGCAATTGGGCCGTTGGCTAATTCTCCCTTGTGGTTTACGATACAGTCGCCAGAGTCTTTCCAACCTTGGTTAGCAAGACCGCGTTTAGATGTACGGAAGTAACTCAGGTAGCTGGTTTGTTTGGTGTTGCGATCGATCCACTCCATTGCTGCTAGAGCATTGGGCCAAAGTTGCTCTAGGAGTTCTTGATCGTGGGTCCAAGCATAATGTTCGGCATAGAGCAGCAGCCACAGGGGAGTGGCATCAACTGTACCGTAGTAAGGTGTATGGGGAATTTCTTGACAACGAGCCATTTCTCCTAAACGTAACTCGTGCAAAATCTTACCCGGTTCTTCTTCGCGCCATTCGTCGTCGATTTTACCTTGGTATGTCGCAAGTAATATCAGGGTTTCCTTGGCGATTTGCGAGTTTAACATCAGGGTTTGAGAAGCAGTAATCAGCGAATCTCGCCCAAATAGTGTCGAAAACCACGGCACTCCGGCGGAAACAGTCTTATGCTTCCCAAAAGATTGGCGCAACAAATACATATCTTGTTCAGCCCGCTCAATCACTCGATTGAAGGTATTTTTATCTGAGCTAATGCGGGTAATTTGTTGTACCCAGTGTTGCTCCTCCATCCACTCAGCAGCTTTCGCTTGTCCTAAGGTAGTGGCGGCACTTACGGTTGAACTGGACTGGTTGTTTCTCAACATATTCACTCGGTAGCCCAGCTTTTGAGTTTCGTGAGAAGCTAACTCTAGCTGCCAAACCGCAGTGTACCCTTTGAAATAGTCTGGTTGCCGATGCTGGAATAGAATTCGGGATTCCATCACCGAGCCATCCAAACCTTGATAGGCGAGTGTCAAGGATTCTTCTTTAGGGGCGGATGGCTCTTTGTGTACAGGCGCAACGCTATCGACCTGAGAAAATGTTCCTTCTTCAGCCGTCGGTTCCACTAGACGTAAAAGCCGACCTCGTTTTTCTCTGTCATAGCCCCGGACTTCAAATAAATCAACAAAATCCGCATCAAAGCTGATACTTAGTTCAAAATTAACAGTGTTTGTGCTGTAGTTAGATACTTCTATTTCTTCAAATAGCGCTCCATTCAGAACTATTTCTCGGCGAATTCCGATAGTCTCGGCTTTCAGGCGTTCGTCAATTCTGGGGTTAGTACACAAAATTGAGAGTGAAAACCCTTTTTCAGCAGTACTACTGAGGAGTACAGGCGATCGCCCTTCAATTTGCAGCTCCAAGCGATTGAGAAATCTCGTATCACAACAAAACAGTCCCATGCTGGGATTGCCATCGTTGAGGGAACAGCCAGAAATATTCCCAATAGTATCTGTCACAAAAAATAAATCATCATCTTTAACCGTCAGTGTCGGTTGTGGTCTTTCACTCACAACACAAGGCCACTCAGGAATAGGTAATTGTTCGGCAGGAATAAAAGTTTTTCCATCCAGGAAAATTTTTTCCGGGGTCATTAATGTATCCGGTGTCATGAGCCAAAGTTCCGTGTACAGGTCTATATTTTTGTGATCTTTTGAGTAGAGGTCTTTTACGCAAGAGGCAGCGGGGAAAGAAAAAATACCCTTTTGCTTTGGGACAGAGCAACTAGATTTATTCAGGTTGAAAAAAGAAAGATTTGGGTCAAGACACGCAGTCTAAACAAAAAACAGCATCTCGTAGAGAGACACAAGGTTCAAAGTCAGGTCAATTATCTTACCCCTGCTTTTAAGTATGGGATTTTCCCCTGCCCCCCATCTCTCTCCTTCTTGTTGATCCTCACAACTTCCGAAAAAAGAGGCTGTCTAAAACTCGTTTGAGCCATTGGAGCCAAAATAATCCTTACATACTGCTAAGAAAATAGCAGCGCTCAAATCTATATAAACAAATATTGATAATTTTATATTCTATAAGGCTCAAGTCAAGACTGAAAACTGAGGGTTTTGAGATAATTCATTAGTCGTTGAACTTTCAGAGACACAAGTTATATAGTATACTCAGAAAAAATCCTACATTCACAGTTTTTGTTGGTATACAGAGCATTTGTTCCATATATATTATACAATTTTGTTTTAAATATCTTTGGTATTTGATTAGACTAAATTATGATAATTAATTAATTTATTAAATTTAATCACTAATCATGGGCTAAATTATGTGAATGTCAATGTTCTTGGTGATTAATAAACACAGTAGTTAAAACCATACAATAATTAGTGTTTTAGTACTTACTCCTGAAAGTTTTTACCTGTGCAAGCAAATGGCAAAGTTGGGCGAGAATGTATATTGGGCTTATTAGGTTGTCAATCAACAAATCAAGTTGCACGCAATCCTCCTAGTAGTCTGCCAACCCAAAAATGCCGGGTAAAGATTGGTTAAAGTTTAAAGGGGAAAGGGCAAGGGATAAAACACCTTTTGCCTTTAATTTTTTCCCTTTACCCCGCCAAGTTCCCTTGGCGAACTACTAGTTTGTAACGAAGTGTTACGCCTGCTTTAGCGAAAAGCGCTTTTTAGCGTTCTTTACATATTGCAACTGTCTATTTAACTTGAGAGTCCCTTGGACTTTGTACAATGCAGCTGTGACGTGGATCTTGTCGAGGTTGAGCGTTTAACAATAATTCATGAGCATTTCGACTTCTGTGCTGAGTGATCTGCTAAAGTCCCTACCCTACTTGCGGCCCCAGCTATATTTTAAGGCTTCATTAACGGCGCTCTCCCACGCGATGGAAGATCAAGTTTTGGCTGCGACTTTAGCTCAACCCCTTGTAATTGCTAGTTTCCAGCGAGAGCGATTCTACCGCCAAGAAGCTCATCGCTACCAGCGACTGGCCTTGCGAAGTAATCAAATATACGTATTATCTGCTCCAGAAACGGATTTCGCCAACAGTTCAGAACACTACGAAAAAGTCGCTTTTGAGCCAACGGATGGCTTAAGTCAAGAGTGGCACTTGGTAGTGATTGCTGACAATTATGCTACTTGTCTGGTTTGTCGGGAAAACCTTGGTTCTATTGCCAAAAACAAGCCACTAACGGAACTAAGCCCTAATCTGGATATCGATACAGCGCGAAGATTTGAGGGAATTTGGACATCGGAAAGAGGAGTTAGCCTCAAAGCCGCCGAATTGCTGTTAGACAGGATTTTGGTTTACAGACCAGAACTGGCCAGTAAAATTCAACAGGCACGTCAGAGGTTTGGCATCGGGGAGCCGCGAAACCACTCTGGAGCCGAACAGGACAATGAATATGCTTGTGACATTGATACAGATCCCTTTGTGCAGCGCTTAGTAACTTATTTGCAAGCTAGTCAGTACAAATTGCACAAAGCCTACCGTTCCATTGCTGCCCAAGCACGAAAAGAACGATTAGTCAACTCAATTAGTACTGCCATTCGGCGATCGCTCGATCCTCATGAAGTTCTTCAGGTGGCGGCACAAGAATTAGGACAACACCTAGAAGCTTGTCGCTGTTTAATTTACCGCGCTCAAGCCACAGATAGCCAAGCCATAATTGAACACGAATTTTTGACTCCCGGTGTTTTATCTGTTCGTGGGCAAACCTGGGAGTTAGAGCAAAATTCCCTATTTCGGGACATAGTGGAACAAGGGGAAGGTGTTTGTATTAGCGATACGCTGAATGACCCTCGTGTTAATAATTCGCCAGGACTTTCCTTGATTGCCAAAAAATTTGCCATTCGTTCTTGGCTGATGGAACCAGTATTCTATCAGGGGCGATTATTGGGCATTGTGGAATTGCACTATTGCCGAATGCCACCGCACGAGTGCCAACCAGGGGAATTGGATCTGGTAGAAGCGATCGCTACCCAAGTAGGAGCAGCTCTTATCCAAGCGGAAGCTTATGCTAACCTAGAAGAACTTAACCAGCAGCTAGAAGCTCTAGACCGCACCCGCAGCAACCTCATAGCCATTACCGGACATGAACTGCGTACCCCCCTATCCACAATTCAAGTGTGCCTAGAAAGTCTCGCTACCGAACCGGATATGCCCTTGGAGTTGCAGCAGATCATGCTCAACACCGCTCTTTCCGACTCGGAACGGATGCGAAAACTGGTACAAGATTTCCTCACACTTTCCAACTTGGAAAGCGGCCGGGTGGAATGGCACCCAGAATCCCTCACCTTACAAGAATGTGTGGATTTAGCACTTAGCCGAAATCGCACGCGTTCCTCAACGGAAAAGCCGCCCCAAGTTAAAACTCAAATTGCCGAAAACCTACCTCTAGTCAGAGCAGACGGTGATTGGCTAGTTGAAGTACTGGCAAAACTCATGGACAATGCTTTTAAATTTACGCCACCCCAAGGAGAAATCAGCATTACGGCGATTTACAACAGCCGTCAAATGGTCGAAGTGACTGTAGCTGACACTGGACGCGGCATTGAACCGAATCGTTTAGAAGTAGTTTTTGACCGCTTCTATCAAGAAGAGGGAGCGCTGCGCCGCACCACCGGCGGGACTGGACTTGGTTTAGCAATTTGCCGTCAAATTGTTAATGGCTGGGGTGGGGAAATTTGGGCGGAGTCAACTGGCAAAGACCAGGGTAGTCAGTTTCACTTCACCATCCCGATTGTTCAGAGTAGCCAAGAGGAAAAGCGGACAAAAGTCAAGAGTAAATAGGTATTAGTCCTTAGTCATTAGTCATTAGACATTGAGCATGGGGCATTGGTTTTTAACAAATGACAAAGAACAAAGGACAAATGACTAAAAACTGTTACAGTCTATAACGCGATCGCAATATGATCCTGGTTGCGGTGTTAGGATTCCCTAAAAACGTTGAGAGAATCGACTTTATGGCAGAAACACTCTCTGGACAAACCCCGCTATTTGCTGGCAGCACTGGTGGCTTGCTAAACAAAGCACAAGTTGAAGAAAAGTACGCTATCACTTGGACTAGCCCGAAAGAGCAAGTATTTGAATTGCCTACAGGTGGTGCTGCTGTTATGCGGAAAGGTGAAAACCTGCTGTATATAGCTCGTAAAGAATATGGCATCTTTTTGGGCGGTCAGCAACTTCGCAAACTCAAAATCACAGACTACAAAGTTTACCGGATTTTACCCAACGGAGAAACTACTTTAATTCACCCAGCTGATGGTGTCTTCCCCGAAAAAGTAAATGAAGGTCGTGAAAAAGTGCGTTATGTCCCACGCAGCATTGGGCAAAACCCCAATCCATCACAACTCAAGTTTAGTGGTAAAGCTACCCACGACGTATAGGGACTAGGGACTGGGGACTAGGGACTAGGGATTGGGGACTGGGGACTGGGGACTGGGAATTATAAACAAAATTCTTCCCAATGCCCTATGCCCCATGCCCTATGCCCCATGTCCCATGCCCCATGCCCTATGCCCAATGCCCCATCCCCAAGCAATTTATGGTATTCCCCGATTTCTCCGAATTTTCTCAGCTAGCTCTACAAGGTAACTTTGTTCCGGTATATCAAGAATGGGTGGCGGATTTAGATACGCCCGTGTCCGCTTGGTATAAAGTCTGTGCGGGTCAGCCTTATAGCTTTTTGTTGGAATCCATAGAAGGTGGGGAAAAGCTGGGACGCTATAGTTTAGTGGGGTGCGATCCGGTGTGGGTTTTGGAAGCAAGAGGCGATCGCACGACTCAAAAAAACCGCGATGGTTCACAGGTCGTTTTTGCTGGCGACCCTTTTGCAGCTTTAGCCGAATGTTTAGCACCTTATAAGCCAGTAAAATTACCGCAGCTACCACCAGGAATTGGCGGTTTGTTCGGGTTTTGGGGCTATGAATTGATTCACTGGATTGAGCCGCGTGTACCAATTTATCCACCAGATGAGCGAAATATCCCTGATGGATTGTGGATGCAGGTAGACCACCTGTTGATTTTTGACCAGGTGAAGCGGAAAATTTGGGCGATCGCTTATGCTGATTTACGTGACCCGAATGTAGATTTAAAAGCAGCATATCAACAAGCTAGCGATCGCGTCACCCAAATGCTCGAAAAGCTATCTCTACCCCTATCGCAAGAAAAAACTCGATTGGAATGGAATCCGCCAGGGAGCAGAGGAGCAGGGGAGCAGGGGAGTAGAGTGACAGAGGAATATAAGAGTAATTTTACCCGCCCTGATTTTTGTGCCAGTGTGGAAAAGGCGAAAGATTACATTAAAGCAGGTGATATTTTCCAAGTAGTAATTTCTCAGCGACTATCAACAACATACACAGGCGACCCTTTTGCCCTCTATCGTTCCCTACGTCAGATAAATCCTTCGCCTTACATGGCTTACTTTAACTTCCAAGATTGGCAAATTATCGGTTCCAGTCCCGAAGTGATGGTGAAAGCCGAAACCGATGTAGATGGTGGAGTAATAGCAACGGTACGGCCAATTGCTGGGACACGTCCACGGGGTAAAACTACCCAGGAAGATGCAGCTTATGCTCAAGATTTACTCCAAGACCCCAAGGAAATTGCCGAACACGTAATGCTTGTGGATTTAGGGCGGAATGATTTGGGGCGTGTTTGTCAAAGTGGTAGCGTCAAAGTTGATGAGTTAATGGTAGTTGAGCGCTACTCCCATGTAATGCACATTGTCAGCAATGTTGTGGGTAAATTAGCGCTTGGTAAAACAGCATGGGATTTACTGAAAGCTTCCTTCCCAGCCGGCACGGTAAGCGGCGCACCCAAAATTAGGGCGATGGAGATTATCCACGAATTAGAGTCTAGTCGTCGGGGTGTTTATTCCGGTGTGTATGGATATTACGATTTTGAAGGACAATTAAATACTGCGATCGCAATCCGCACAATGGTAGTGCATGATAATACGGTGAGCGTACAAGCCGGCGCAGGCTTGGTGGCTGATTCTGAGCCAGAGAAAGAATACGAAGAGACGCTGAATAAAGCTAGAGGTCTATTAGAGGCGATTCGTTGTTTGCGTTGAATTGGGAACTGGGGACTGGGGACTGGGGACTAGGGACTGGGGACTAGGAACTAGTACAGCACGGCGGAAATAAACCACCCATTCCCAATAAACAAAACCCTGACGCTGTCTTCATTTTTAATTTTTAATTTTTAATTTTTAATTCCGCCTTGCGGTACTAGGGACTGGTAAATTTGTTCCGAAATTTGGGATGCTTCAAAGCAAATTCCATAACTCTGATTCTGTCGGAAGAATTTTTCCGCTCTTACCCAATCCCCAATCCCCTTTTATAGTTACTTTCGCGTAAAATTAATTGCACACTGGTTTTTGTTAGTTAATTGTAAAACCGGACTTGATATAAGTACAGAAATAGTTCGATCTGCTGTATGAGAATCCAGACCAGACTTTAAAAGTTGATATATCAATATCCTTCTATTTTGAATTACATAGGTTTTACTTTGAACTGCAAGATATTTGGAAACAATTTGTGCTACTTCTAAACCCACGTATCCGCAATACCGTGACAAATTGGGAAGCTTTATAAATCCAATCAACATCAAACTTTTTCCAAAGCTAAACGGAGTTTTTCAGACCTATTAAAAACTGAAAAGAAGTCCCGGTATCCAAATCCAAGACCTTCGTTGAAGTTACCACCGACTAGAAATCAACAAACTTGCTCATCATAATTGGCTAAAGTAAACCGCCCAAAGAATTCCAGTTACTCCAATGGCAGTTAAAAGGTTAGTGAAAAATCTGCCAAATTCAACTTCTTGTCCCAATCCCTTGTCGTCTTGACCGGCAGTGAAAAACAATGACCAGGCTTGATTTGCATTGATAGTCTCAAAGTTGTTGAAATCAGGTCTAAAAACAACGGGCCCAATCAAATCTTTTTTGGGATAATCAAAATCAGTTTTCATAAGTTTGCCTCTAAATTGTTTTATTTGTCAACTGAAGAAAATTTGTAAATCTCAACATGTCTTCTCTAAAGGCTGGTTAGCCATCCAATCAAACCGTGTCCGGTAATCACTTCCAAAGCTATGAGTGAGACAAAACCAATCATTGCCAAACGACCATTTAGTTTTTCGGCATATTCGGTGAAACCTGTCCGTGGGGTTTCATCAACATAAACCTTGGGTTCAATCGCAAATCTGTTAAGTTGTCCACGTTCATTAATGGTAAAACCTTTACTTGTCATCTTTTACTACTGATTTTTGTTATCTATGAACAAATAATAATTATTGTAAATATTTTTTGCAACTACTTGACACAAACAAAAAAGTAGTGAGAACCGTACTAAGTAAGTAGGGTATTTCGGATTTGTGCGAGAAATAGCCATACGGGAAGTGAGTACACACAACAGCACTAATTGTGTTTAATCTAACTTCAATAAAACTTATAACTTATATAAACAGAAGTTATCAATGTATAACTGAGAAAGTATTGCTTATTCGTAACGAACTTGTTATGTTTCTTTACATAAAGATACAAAAACAAATTCAATGCGTTAAACCACCGTTAATCAAGGCTTTCTAAATAACTATGCAGTTGAGCCTGCAATGTGTTTTGCCGAGTATCCAAACTCAACGGCAACAGAATTGCTATGCCTAGCAATATCTACGACGGGTTGTGAGGCTTGTAATCCTACGGGGAAGCAAGCTATCGCAGGTGAGGCAAAAACTGCTAAGTGCCTTTGTTAACAGCTAAACGCATTTCTCCTTTGTCTTTGCACATTTGATTTTTCACATTCGATAGAACTGTAATTTTCTTTTTGGAATTTCTGCTATGTCTTTTACCATCCAGTCGGCTCAAAGTATTTTTCCCGGAACCCTAGTTGCTGACGTTGTTCCAACCGTTGTTGAATCCTTCTCTAAGCTGAATGCTGAAGATCAACTAGCATTACTATGGTTTGCCTATACCGAGATGGGTAGAAGTATTACTGTTGCGGCTCCTGGAGCAGCCAACATGATCCTCGCACAAGGCTTACTCGAACAAATTAAGCAGATGCCTTTTGAGGCTCAAACGCAAGTCATGTACGATTTGGCTAACCGTGCTGACACTCCTCTCTGCCGTTCCTATGCATCCTTCACCGTGAACATCAAGTTGGGCTTCTGGTATCAGTTAGGAGAATGGATGGCTCAGGGAATCGTTGCTCCTATCCCAGAAGGCTACAAGCTTTCTCCCAAAGCTGCTGACGTGTTGCAAGCAATCCGCAATGCTGATTCCGGTCAACAAATCACAATCCTACGCAATACCGTAATTAGCATGGGATTCGATCCGAACGCTCCTGGCAGTTACAAAAAAGTTTCAGAACCGGTGGCTCCTCCCACTGCACCAGCGTTTCGGACTAAAGTCACCATCGAGGGCATAGACAATCCCACGGTGTTGGGCTATATCAACAACATGAATGCCAATGACTTTGATGCTGCGGTTTCTCTGTTTACCTCTGAAGGTGCTTTGCAACCTCCCTTTGAAAGACCGATTGTCGGTCAGGAGGCAATTCGGGCTTACATGCGTGAAGAATGCCAAGGACTGAAAATGATTCCAGAACGCGGTGTATCTGAGCCAGTGGAAGATGGCTACACCCAACTTAAAATCACCGGTAAAGTCCAAACCCCTTGGTTCGGTGCCAGTGTGGGGATGAATATTGCATGGCGGTTTTTGCTAGATCCCCAAGGCAAAATTTTCTTTGTAGCAATTGATTTACTTGCTTCTCCTAAAGAACTGCTCAACCTAGTACGTAAATAGAGGGCTAGTGGTCTGCCCCATTAATTTTGCTGGGCTACGAGATCCCCGACTTCTTAAAGAAGTCGGGGATCTGACCACCGCTAACCACTCATAACT
>NZ_JBDNJQ010000092.1:0-32453 GCF_051172895.1 Nostoc sp. CALU 1950
CGGATCATGGTGAGGCGATTAGCATAAAATTTGACCCCTCAAAACTTTTCAAACAGCCTCTTAGACCGAAGAGTGTCAACCCCACAATCTCCTACCTGCTTTGCCACTCAATTTTTGGTGAGTATCTTCCAACAAAGCTGGAATATCTAACTTTTCTGGGCATCGAGGCAAACAGTCACCGCATTCTGTACAACGATCGCCTTTCATTCCAGGGAACCAGTGACCAGCATTTTCAAACATTCCGTAACGATATTGTCCATAGTCTTTCATCTCGTATGCCACTGCAAGATTACGTAACCGTAATATCTCTGGAATATTGATATTTTCTGGACAGGGCAAACAAGCATAACATTGGCTACATTTATCAGTTCCCAAAGCAAATTTTTGGTGATTTTCTAACCTGTGAAAAGCAGAAATTTCTGCTGATTTTAGCTCTCCATCATGGCCAGCAACTTGCAAAGGTTCTATTAATTCATCTGGGTTGGCTGGCCCTATACTCAAAGTATTAATACGGTTATCAGCAAGTAAAAAACGATAATTTAGCTCTAAGGGTGAATACGGGTAACACAGGTCTTTTAAGGTTTGAGGTGGCGTGTAAAGGCGTCCTCCCTTATCAGCAGGGGAAATAATGAAAATGCCCATATCCTTCTCGACAGCTAGTTGAATCGCTGGTGCGTGCCGTTGAAAAAAATAGTAATAATGCAGATTGACAAATTCAAATAAATCTGTATTAATTGCTGCCTCAATTAGCTCTAATGATCCGTGGCTGGAAAAACCAACGTGTCGGATTCGTCCATCAGCAACAGCTTCTTCTACAGCTTGCATACAGCCATTTTTGGCTTGCACCCACTCTAAATGTTGCCAAGTATTCAAACCATGAACGCCTAAGCAATCTAAATAATCTAGCTGTAATCGTTCTAGAGATTCGTCGATGCACCGACGCATGGTGTCAGCATCTGCTGTGGCTGAAATTTTGGTAGTGACATAAAGCCTCGTCCGGGGTACTGACAACCCAGCTTTTAGCGCCCTACCAAGATACTCCTCACTTTTGCCATAACCTCTGGCGGTTTCTAGATGATTAATTCCTAGCGCTAAGGCTTGTTCGATCGTCTGGTGAGCATTTTCAACAGAAGCCAAGTAGCGCATTGTTCCCAAAGAAAAAACCGAGAGGCGCAGATTCGTTTTCCCAAAGCGTCGGTATTGCATAAATTGAGTCCTGAGTAGTGAGTGCTGAGTAGAAAGATGATTAATATTGTTTGTACAAGAGTGAAAAGTTAAAAAGAAAGAATAAAGAATTTACTTTTTAGATTCTCTATTCTTTCTCAGCACTCAGCACTCAGCACTCAGCACTTTTTTAGCTGTCGCCATTACCAAAGCGCTTAATCAAATCTTCAGGACGGAGATTGGAAATAAATTCACGGAAAGCTTGCTGTTCGGCTTCATCGGCATCGCGGTCAACAGGGATAGAAGCATCGGCAATTACTTCTTCCATTACCCAAATGGGAGTATTTGTACGGAGGGCAATGGCGATCGCATCGCTAGGACGCGCGTCAATTTCCTTTTTGACTTCGCCTTGCTGGACAATTAAAGCTGCATAAAATGTATCCTTTTGCAGGGAATGAATAATTACCTTTTCTAGAGTCATGTTCCAAGCCTCTAGAATATTCACAATCAGGTCGTGGGTTAAGGGTCTGGGAGGCTTCTGATTCTCCAGTGCGCCCATAATTGCCCTAGCCTGTTCCTGACCGATGTAAATTGGCAAAGCCCGCCGATCTGAAGAATCTTTCAAAAGGACGATCGGGCTGCGGGTTATGGCATCTAATGCTATGCCAGCGACTTTCATTTCAATCATTGGCTAGGCCTCTACAATGCTTTGAGAACCTTTGATGCTGTGTAACAAATAGTACCCATTTTTGGGCGGTTTGACGACAGTAATAAACATAAGCATTCGTTCTCTATAATTGCTTCTATTAAACTCCGAACTTGTGGTGAAAACCAGAGTAAGTCAAATTGGTCTTCTTAGACAATAACCTTCTTACCCAAGTATGCCTTGTGAAGGATGCTAATGTGTTAATATTCCTATACGAAAAAAAGTCAGAAAATATACTTGGATGTTCGAGATTTATGTGACAATTACCAATTGATTTCAGCCAAATTTAGGCAATAAATAGAGATAGTTTGACAAAAAAGCCGTGTTTACAGGATTAATCCAAGCATTAGGAAAGATGGAACCCTTAGGGGGCGATTCTTGGCAAATTACTTGTGTCAGCCAATCGTGTGAAGTAATTATGCAAGATTTGGCTTATGGTGACAGTGTTGCAGTAGATGGTGTTTGCCTGACAGTGGAAAAAGTTTTAAAAGATGGGTTTATCGCCACCGCTTCACCAGAAACTCTCCGCCGCACGACTTTGGGAGGCGAGCAAACGCAACAGAGATATGTCAATTTAGAAGCGTCGCTAAGGGTGGGCAGCAAAGTTGGCGGTCATTTTGTGATGGGTCATGTAGACGGCATCGGTCAATTGCTAGTGGCAGAACAAACGGCTAGTTCTTGGGAAATGAGCTTTATTGCATCTGATGCGATCGCACGTTACATTGTCTCCAAAGGTAGCATTGCCGTCAATGGCATCAGCCTCACAGTAGCGGCTTATGATCCAGAACTATCCCAATTCAAAGTGGCGGTAATTCCCCTCACATACGCCGAGACAAATCTTCGCTACTTGGTTCCGGGGAGTTTGGTGAATCTAGAAGGGGATATTCTCGGCAAATACGTGGAAAAATTCCTTTATTCTGGCAACCCACACACCAAAGCTACTGATGAAACTAGTATAGATAGCATTACACCCGCATTCTTAGCAGAACACGGGTATTTGTAACTAAAAGAGTTAGGAGTTAGGAGTTAGGAGTTTTAAATTCATAACTCTTCACTCTTCACTCCTAACTTTCTTCTAGCTACCTGGTTTCTGGCTTACCTGAGTAGTTTGTAAGCCTAGTACTAACTGACTGAGACCGCTTTGTAACTGTACGCCTGGGTCAGTAGCAACCCACCCATTTGGTGACAGGTGACGGACTTCAAAGTGCAGGTGAGGACCTGTGGAGTTGCCTGTGCTGCCAACTCGACCGATAACAGTTCCAGGCTCTACCCACTGACCGGGTTGAACAAAGATTTCTGACATGTGACCGTAGAGGGTTTGTTGAGCCGATTTATGATTCAGGGTAACGGTTAAACCATAACCGCCCAACCAGTTAGCAGTCTCCACTTGACCAGCAGCAGCGGCCAAAACTGGTGTACCTGTGGGCGCACCCAAGTCTGTACCAGCATGGAAGCGTTGATTACCTGTGATTGGATGAACTCGCCAACCAAATACAGAAGTGATGGAAGCGGGAATAGACAGGGGATACATCATTCCCGTACCACTATATGCAACTCTCCCCGTATAGGGAATTTGCGGCAATACTGATGCTAGTGAGAAGTCATAAGCTACGTTGCTGGGGCGGGGTGCAATGTTGCCATCTGCCATTGGTGGTGGTAAAGTTCCGCCACTGGGTGCGATGGAAGTTGCACTTACTGTTGTGGGGCTGAATTCGCCGGGAGTGGGGATAAACCGATTAGGGCGAAATCCGCTCTTGGTGACACCGCTAGAACCACTTTGAGCAGCACG
Organism: Nostoc sp. CALU 1950; assembly: GCF_051172895.1. Lineage (NCBI taxonomy): Bacteria > Bacillati > Cyanobacteriota > Cyanophyceae > Nostocales > Nostocaceae > Nostoc > Nostoc sp. CALU 1950. Next base: position 3,660 of record NZ_JBDNJQ010000092.1, read on the forward strand.
CCATCTGCTGGTGTTGCCAGTAGTTGCAACTTGCCGCACGGGTGGAACGTTTGCTAATTGGGCATTTTGACTTCTTTTGAGCCAATTAGGTGCTGCTTTACCATTAGAATCAGCTACACTCCTTTGAGGTACTTTGGCGCAAACGCCGCCTAATACACTTTGCCCTGAAGGCAAGATGGCTCTACAACCACTAGAACGTTCTGTGAGAATTACAGAATTTGGTGCTTGATAAGTACCTGTTGCACCACTGTCATAACTATTAGGATCAATATAGGCGTTATTATAATCCTTGGTTTTCCCCGCCGTTGCCCTAACAGTATTGTTCGAGTTGTTTGATGGTTGAGCAACTTCTGGGAGTTTTTCAGGTAAAGAGCGAACAGGAGTATTGGGTTTTTCCTGTCTCACCCTTGTAGGAGTAACCTGGGAGGCTTCTACCTTGGGCTTTGACTGTCTGATAATCACAACAGGTTCAGCAGCTTCAATTTTGGGTGTAGACTGCCTAACTGGCTCTTTTGATTGAGCAACCTCTGGCTGGCGTAATCTTTGTTTGAGTCTGGCTCGCCGTTGGGAAAATTCCGGTTGTGCTGGCGCGGCTTGGGGCGCAACAGTCTGCTTTTTAACTGGATTTGTAAATGCTGTTGGTTGGGAACTTTCAACAGTGGGAACGATGTTGTCTATTTGTGTTTCCGTTTGGGCAAACACGAAGCCGCCGCTGAGGAGGCTAACGCTACTCAGCCAGCAGAGGCTCTGGGCTGGTAGGGTTGAGGCAAAACGTTTTTTCGTCAAACCTTGCTGCCATAAGTAATGCAAACGATAAGGGGCAGAATTATTGCGCTGCGTCATTTGTTCTCTCAGTTGTGTGTAATTAGCCTAAAGAGATGATGCTAGTGGTTTGTCTTGCCCAAAGAGCGAAATTTTGAACAAACCTCAAATTTAAACGGAAGATTTATGGTACCCCAAACTGATTGTACCGGGTTCAATATAAATTTCCGGTGTAATTAGTTCCTTTGTATCATGTGTTTCTAAATCAACTCGTAAATTTCCTTGAGATGTCACCCCAACTACTGTACCTGAAAGATTATTGACATACACCCGATCGCCCATGTTTGTAAGCAAGTCTAAATAGCGAGACAAGAGTATGCTTACTCCTTCTTGACAAAGGCACTCCATACCGGATTCTATTCCCCGCAAGACGATAGAGGTTAGCATTTCCAGACAAGAAATTGGTTTGAAATCTTGGGATGTTTGCCACGATTCCAGATTTATTCCAGTTTCCGGTACTGGGTTTCTCCAGTTAATGCCAACACCAATTACTGCTTGGGTGATTTGTCCTCTGTTTACTTTGGTTTCTGTCAAAATGCCGCCTAGTTTGCGACCATTTAAAACCAAATCATTGGGCCATTTTATCCCAACATCTATACCGGATTGGCGCAATTGAGATGCAATTCCCCAAGCGGTGGCAAAAGTTAGCTGATAGCTGTCAGTCGCCTCTATTTTGTGATCAAAAGAAATCCCCACGGAAACATATAATCCGCCAACTGGAGAAATCCACTGGCGTCCCCATTGTCCCCGCCCAGCGGATTGCTGAGTTGCAATTACTACTGTTCCAGAAATAGCCCCTTGGTTGAGTAAATTCCAGAGGGTTTGGTTGGTTGAGGAGACGCTTTCAAAAAAGTGAAGGGAAAATGGTAAATATGTATACTGACGCCCTGCTTGCAAGGCTGCTTCCAAGTTTTGCAGATTAAATCCCACAGCAGTTAACCCAAATTCCGTTGTTCAAGTTAGCATTGATTGGCTGATGAGTGATTTCTGTTTAGGTTTGGTTGAAGATGCACACTTGGCACTGGCGCAATTGGGAAGGACTGCCTTATCTAACTTGTAGTATTCTGGAACATTGGCATCACGGCTTCTTTACCCAACAGTTTTGGCCGCGATCGCCACAAGTTATCACAGAAGTATTGCAACCAGAGGCATCAGTCTATCGCTTAAAGCAGGTTCATGGCAATACTGTTCTCACCCCCCAAGAAGTTGAAAGCTTCTTAAGCTCTGCTGAGGAGGATTTAGCGTCGGCGGATGGTTTAATGAGTGAGCAGCCTCTACAAGCGGTTTGGGTTGCTAGTGCAGATTGTACACCCGTGCTGATTGGGGATGTGCAAACTGGAAAGGTGGCAGCATTACACGCGGGTTGGCGGGGAACTGCCAAGAAGATTGTCCCCTTGGCGATCGCTCGACTACAATCTCAAGGCAGTAAACTCGATGATTTACGCATTGCTATGGGCCCTGCGATCGCTGGTGAGGTTTACCAAGTCTCGATTGAAGTGGCTGCGGAAATCGGGGCTAGCATTATACCACACGAAAGCGAAGAAAAAATTATCACTGTATTACATGAGTTACCAAATTCACCTTTGCAAGAAGACCCTAATCCTGGCAAGGTACGGTTGGATGTCCGGCGAGTGAATACCTTACAACTAGAAAATTTGGGGATTAGTGCAGAACAAATTGCGATCGCACCTTATTGTACTTTCCAAACTCCAGAGCATTTCTTTTCTTACCGCCGAGAGAAAGAGAAAAAAGTTCAATGGTCAGGTATTGTTAGCGGTAAATTGACACCCGATTCAAAGGTTGAAATTTCAGAATCGGTTTTTGACGCAGGGAGCTAATTGCTAAGACTAAAATACTGACGGTGATTGCTAAAATGGCATAACTCGGTAGGGCGAAAATAGTTACTTTTATAATGTATGGCAATTCCCCTGCTTTCACCTTCCAGTGCTTTGCTAGAGAGCCGATAAGCCAGCCATGAATTACCGCTGTTTGCACTGCTAGACAGCAAACTCCTGCTAACCAAACAGACATTCTTGTTCTAGAAAATTTACAATGCCTAATCTGATACAGCAAATCATTTAGCAAAAAAACAACAGCAGGTATTAACATCACAGAACTAGTTTGCTGTGAATAATTGATGGCAATACTCAAGCAAGAAACTAGTACCAATTCTGCTAGGTATATTTCCTTTGCCCAGGCTGTGAGAGATTGTTGCAAATACCAATACCAACCCACTAAACCAACAAGTATCAGAACAATTAAGTCTGAAAATAGCTTGGCAAAAAATGGATTATTGGGAAATAATCTTGGACCCACCACCTTCAAATCGATGCGACTAATCGAAAGATAGGGACTATTCGATGGCTCATTTAGCCAGAGTGAAAATCCATGAGATGCATCTGGTAGGAATTGTGTCAAAGAATTGCCTGTCAAGGCTAGACCTAAAAACACTAGAGCAGTTCCTGTGATAACAGATACAAAAACTAAAGAGAACCGTCTTTTAAGTAGAAAATACAGAATGAATAATGCAGCTAATGTTGGTTTACAAACAGCAATACCCAAGCAAATTCCTGCTGGAATATCCTGATTTTTTTTAGCCCAGATAAACATCCATAAAATCAAAACTGCAACGAAAATGGCAATATTACCAACTTGAAGATCCCGAACTAAACCATAAATCAATGCAACCGAGATTGTGCAAACAGTTCTTAGAGCTAGTGACTTCGACTCCAGCAGGATATTAGCTCCCCATAAGGCCAAACCGATTGCTAATATATGCATTCCAATCCAGATGCTAAATGCAGTACTGCTTGAAAAATAACCGACAAACCAAATAAGAGGAATAATATTAGGTGGATAGACAAAGGGTGGAATAAATCCACACGTATTAGTTAGGGTACAGAAGCTTTGATTAAAAATCTCGACATTAAAGGGACTCAAATGCTGATGAGCTAATTTACTCGCCACATAAAACCACTTAAAATCCCATAAGGGTGGATCTGGTTGATTTAGTAAATAAACTAGCCAACCTGTATAACAAAGGAATCTTGTAACGACTAATACAACACCTGCTTGAATCAGAAAGCTAACAATTGGTTGACGAAAAAATTGCATCAACCGTTGGATTACAGGGGATTTTAAAAATAAAGAATTTTTCCAGGCTATTTTTTCATCATCTAATCGCCAATTATTTTTGAGAACTAAAGCAACAACAGTTATTACAAGTAGGTTCCAAAAGCCAAAGCTGATCATTAGCAACAATTATTTATGTATCTTCTACATAATATCCCCGAAGTTTTTCGTAAGAAAGGATACTTAAGTATTTTCATAATCAATTTACAAAATTTTGACAATTACTCCTTTCTAACTATAAAACAATGTTTGAAAAATCTTAGAGTATAACAAAAACCCCGCTTATTGGGGTTTTGGTCTTAATTATTACAAAAAAGCTTGGCTCAATAACTCGCGGTGTATTAATGCCCTATCTACTAAAGATTTTATTTGCTCTGGTGATAACGGATCACCGTTAGCATAGTGCTCCATCCAAGTCAGACTAATTAAATTGGGGTCATCGGGTAAACTCGCCAAATCCCACCCAGGCATTTCCAAGTCTTCCATAAGACGATTTACCTTGGGGTCATAACTAAGAGCAAAACAGCGACAACCTTCAGCAGCAGCCATAATTAAGCTGTGCAAACGCATCCCAATTGCCATTTCGACACCGCGAAACACACCTTTTAAAAGTTGTGGTTCTTCCAGACATAAAATCTTGCTGACATCTTTAAGGTGTGGTTGAATAGCTTCGGCAATACTTAAATCTTCACTTTTTTGAAATGGTAGTAATAAAATAAAAGCCTGTGTAGCTTTTTGAAAGTCAACCAAAGCGCGAGTTAAATTTGCTAAACGTTTTTCTGTAAGTTGGGGATGCGATCGCAACGTTACCGCAACTCTCGGCGCTGGTAAATCCCAAAGTCCTGGAACTGGTTTAGATTCCAACGCCCAAACCGGGTCAGGAGCTATGATACAAGGAATCTGCCAATCAGATAATAAAGCCGCACTGGCGCGATCGCGGACACTGATTTTGGTACAATTACCAAAGGTTTGCCGTGCCAACCAACGAGTTTGCGGACGCACTAACGGGCCAATACCCTGCGCCCAAGCAACAGTTTTCAAACCCATTTTCTGCGCCAATGCCATCAGTCCCCCATAATAAAATGGGCTGATGGTACTGGTAACATCTTGAATGAGACTGCCACCGCCCCAAATCAAAGCATCACAAGAGCGTAAAGCTTGCAGTACAGCTAAAGGAGCCATGCGATCGCAAGTTTCTACATTGTAGCGATCGCGGGTTTCCTCTGGATTACCAGAAAGCACCACAGGCGTTACGTGAGATGGTAACATTTGCAAAAGCGTTGCCAATAAAGCTTCGTCACCACCATTACCTTTACCGTAATACCCAGACAATAACGCCCGCATCTTGACCATTTTGGATTTTAGATTAACAACTTTTTTTATACATAATATCTGTCGTTAATACAGATAGTAGACTCATTTACAAGCTCTATTTTCAAAGTTCGTAACAGAGGAAGATAGAAATACTCCCAACTATTGTACAGACGCGATTAATCGCGTCTCTCCTAACTCCTAACTTTCTTATGCACGTCTTATCGATTCCCACCTGGATTATTCATGTTTCTAGCGTTATTGAGTGGATTGTCGCCATTTGGTTAATCTGGACTTATGGCGAACTGACTAATAACCGCAATTGGTGGGGATTGTCCCTTGCCATGTTACCAGCTTTAGTCAGCGCCATGTGTGCCTGTACCTGGCATTATTTCGACAACGCCGAATCTCTAGAATGGATGGTAACGCTTCAAGCTACCATGACCTTAGTTGGTAATTTTACGCTTTGGGCAGCAGCGTATATGATTTGGCGTTCTACCAAATCTTCTAACACTGTTGAACCAGAACCTATCAAATCAGAGCAATGATTTCTAAAGAAACCCTGTTTGCACTTTCACTGTTTCCCTATTTGGGTTTCTTGTGGTTTATCAGCCGTAGTCCGCAAATGCCGCGTTTAGCGCTGTATGGATTTTACGGCACTCTCGTCTTTGTTGCCATCACCATCCCCGCCGGAATTTACGCCCAATTGCATTATGGCGAGTCTTTAGCCAATGTAGATTGGTTGCACGGTGGTGCAGAAGTATTTTTGACGCTTTCAAATATTTTGCTTGTGCTGGGTTTTGGACAAGCTGTACGGCAATTACAAATAAAAAATGAAAAATAGTAGATTCAGCTATAGCTAGCGTTTTGATTGCATTGAGTTTAGAGGAAAAGTTAAATGGACGTAATTCCAGCGATTGATTTACTAGAAGGTCACTGTGTGCGACTGTATCAGGGAGACTACGATCGCTCGCAAGTTTTTAGCGAAAATCCTGCTGATGTTGCCAAACAGTGGGTAGATGAAGGTGCTACCAGATTACATATAGTTGATTTGGATGGGGCCAAAGCAGGTAAAGTAGTAAACTTGGGGGCAATTGAAGCGATCGCACATGCGGTGTCAGTGCCCATTGAAATTGGTGGAGGATTGCGCGATCGCACCAGCGTGCAACAAGTATTCAATCTGGGTATACAGTGGGCAATTCTTGGCACTATCGCCGTAGAACAACCCCAGCTAGTACAAGAACTCTGTCAAGAATTTCCCGAACAAATTATCATCGGTATTGATGCCCGTAACGGCCTAGTAGCAACTCGCGGTTGGTTAGAAACCTCAGAAGTTTTAGCAACCCAATTAGCTGTACAAATGCAAGAATTGGGTGCAGCCGCCATAATTTACACAGATATCCACCGAGACGGTACACTGACAGGCCCGAATTTGGAAGCTTTGCGAGAACTTGCAGCGGCAATTTCCATCCCGATAATTGCCTCTGGCGGGGTAAGTTCTGTCACCGACTTGTTGAGTTTGTTGGCGTTAGAACCTCAAGGCGTGACTGGTGTGATTGTCGGACGTGCCTTGTATACTGGGGATATTTTACTCAAAGAAGCATTACGAGCGATCGGGCCTGGACGGATTCAGGATATTCCACCGAATCTAGATTTTTCTACCTTTGCTTGAGATTTGCTGTCAGACTTTACACGCCTACGCGGGTTTCCAATTTCTTAAGTCCGCGCAGGCGGTCTACCCTCCGGGTTCTCCAAAGGAGTGCGTTTGTGTAGCCGCGATTTCTAATCGCCAGGTATATTTGCTGATACCAATTTTAAAAAAGAATGGGACAAATAGACCATTTGTAGAGACGCGATTCATCGCGTCTTTACCCAAGGATGTGTTGCAATCATTAATTGAATTGGTATGAGATGCTCCCGAAAACTCTTCCTAGTCCCCATTCGCGGAGCGCCGTAGTCAGACATACCAGATATGGAACAATACAGTTCAGAATGAGCGACAAAACCCTGATGTAGAGACGCGATTTATCGCGTCTTAAAAGACCAATTATCCTTAACCCAAGCGTATTGCATTATGGAAAGTGGGAAAGCATAGCAACAAGGTTTTACTGATGGCAAAAAGCCAGAGTTTGGAACCAAATCCATGAAAAATCAAACAACTTCTCCTTGGACTTTCATCCCCACCTTATATTTCGCCTCCGGCATCCCTTACGTCATCATCAACACAGTTTCTGTAATCTTTTACAAAAAACTGGGAATAGATAATACGCAAATTGCCTTGTGGACAAGTTTTCTCTATCTGCCTTGGGTAATCAAAATGTTTTGGGGCCCAATTGTCGATATTTACTCTACCAAACGTCAATGGATACTTTATACCCAATTTGCCATGTTTGGTTGTTTAGGTTTGATAGCTTTCTCCTTACAACTGCCAAATTTCTTTTTCATTTCCCTCGCAACATTAACAATAGGAGCATTTATTTCTGCAACTTATGATATTGCCACAGATGGATTCTATTTGCTGGCTTTATCTCCAGAACAACAAGCCTTGTTTGTTGGCATCCGCTCACTATTTTATAGAATGGCTGTTATTTTTGGATCTGGAATATTAGTAGTTTTAGCAGGTCAGCTTGAAGTATCTCTCAACAACATTCCTTTAAGCTGGACTATAGCTATTGGTTTCTCAGCTTTAATTTTAGCAATCCTGTTTATTTCGCATCGCTTAATTTTACCCTTACCTGAATCAGATGAACAACGGCAAATAAAAACTAGAGAAAATATACCTTTCTGGTCAATTATTAGTTCATATTTTGCTCAGGATAAAATTATAAATATTTTAGCATTTATCTTGCTTTACAGACTTGGCGAAGCAATGCTTGTCAAGATAGCTTCTTTATTTTTATTAGACAAACCAGAAGTAGGGGGTTTAGGGCTATCTACATCAGATGTTGGATTAGTATACGGAACATTTGGGGTAATTTCCCTGATTTGCGGAGGGATATTAGGAGGTTTACTAATTTCCAAATATGGATTAAAAAAGTGTATTTTTCCTATGGCTTTAGCTTTGAACTTACCTGATATATTCTATGTGTATATGGCTTACAGCAAACCTTCACTAACATTAGTGTATCCCTTGGTTTCCTTAGAGCAATTTGGATATGGTTTTGGATTTACCGCTTTTAGTGTTTATTTAATGTATATTTGCCAAGGCGAATATAAAACTTCTCATTTTGCTATCTCCACTGGCATTATGGCTTTAGGAATGATGTTACCAGGTTTAATTAGCGGTTATCTGCAAAAAGTATTTGGCTATCCATTATTTTTTATTTTGGTTTGTTTGCTAACTATTCCTGGGATGATTGCTCTCTTTTTCATCCCTTTAAAAGAAGAACCCAAGCGTCAGAATAATTAACATAATTACAGATCATGAGTTATGTTTTGGGAATAGATGGCGGCGGTAGTAAGACTGTTTGTATTTTGATGGATGATTTGCATCAAATTCTAGGTCGTGGTGAAGCTGGCCCGTCTAACTATCAAAGTATAGGTATTGAAGCCACTCTACAATCTATTCAATCTGCAATTCACAACGCAGTTCAGGTAGAAATAATTGCAAATACTGTGAATATTGAAGCGATATGTTTGGGTTTAGCAGGTGTAGGTCGTACCGCAGATATCGAAGTAGTAAAAGGTCTAGTCCAAGAGTTACAGAATAACAAATATCTACCTATAAGTTGGACATTACAGCCAGCTAATATTGTCATTTGCAATGATGCTTTTATTGCTTTAATTGGTGGAATCGGTCAACCTGTAGGAATTGTGGTTGCAGTAGGTACTGGTTCAATAGTTTACGGGCGAAATCATCAGGGATATACCAAGCGAGTTGGCGGCTGGGGATATATTTTAGGAGATGAAGGTAGCGCTTATAAAATTGCTGTGGCTGGTATGAATGCAGCATTAAAATCTTATGATGGACGGGAGATGTCAACGAACTTGGTAGAGAGTTTCAAACAACATCTTGATTTGGAAAGTATAGAAGATTTAATAGAAGTAATATATCGGCGAGAATGGGGAGTTCAACAGATCGCAGCTTTAGCACCAATTGTAGATTTTGCAGCAGCTTCAGGTGATGTCTTAGCGAATATGATCATTGATGATGCTGTCAAAGAATTAGTGAAAGCTACATCTACAGTAATTGATGCAATTTTTAGTGCTGACTCCGTTTTAGAAGTAGTCACTACGGGGAGCGTGTGGCGCAGTAGATGCAAGATGTATGAGAGATTTACAGCGTCTCTTGTTAACAAGTTTCCTAAAGTAAATGTGATTCTTCCGAGGTACGAGCCTGCTTATGGTGCTGCTTTGTTGGCATTGCAAACAACTCAAAATTGATGCGAAGAAAGCAATAATAGGAGTTTTCAGTCGGCAAATATGCGCCCCAAGAAAGTTATGATTTCAGACCAAGCAGAGGTGCTAGCACTAGAATCATAACGATAACCGTCGTCGCGCATGAATGTATGTTCTGCTTCATACGAGACAACTTGATGAGGTATATTAGCACTCTCAATTGCTTTTATTATGGTTTGGCGATCGCTCTCTGGTATATGAGGGTCAAGAGTACCGAACACCATGAGCATCTCACCTTTGATTTCACTTACCCGCTGGATTGTATCGGCTACCTCCTTACCAAGTTTACCACTGGGAATACCAGTAGGGTAACAGCAGACAGAAGCCCGAATTTCGCTTTTAAATGCTGCGCGGAAAGCTAAATGTCCACCAATACAAAAGCCGAGAGTGCCTATTTGATTTGGAGAAACCGCACTCTCTGTTTTCAGAAATTCAATCACAGCAAGGCAATCGGCATCATATTCAGCTACCGAGGTTCTACGAGCATCGTCATTACCCCGCATCCTTCCCAGATCATCTGGCTCAATTACTGAACCAACTGGCTCAATTCGGTGAAAAATTTCTGGGGCTGCTAATACATAGCCGTATCCTGCTAAGTAGTTAGCTAGACGAATCATTGGATCACCTAACTGATAAATATCACTGTAGAAGACAATACCAGGGTATTTTCCTGCTGCTTTCGGAGCCGCTACATAAACACGCATTAAGCTGCCATCTACTCTTAACTCAACATTGCGCTTAGTGATTTGCACTTTTTTGTCTCCGTGTTACGCTTGCTGTCATTAGCTTCTACACTGTAGCGCCGCAACATCCGGTTACTTTCAACCTACAATTTGGCGTTTTTCTGCCATGATTGCGATCGCCTTAATACACCCATTAGCTTCGCAATGGTATTACTTTAAAACTCACACCAATTAGTAAAGGGGATAGATGACATTCGCTTGTGGCGAAGCACCCATCCCCGAATAGCTGCCCAGATGATCAACCTGGAATCCTATAGTCCGGTATCTAATAATTTGAGTATCGGCCGAGATATGCCGATTGTCACTGGGATACATACGGATTTAGAAGATATCTGCGAAAAGAGGGTAAGGATAACTATTACTCAACTAACTCAAAATTCCTGGGTGAGAGCGGGGAGGGGAACTAAAACAAAACATTACTGGAGGCTTAAGCCTCTAAAAAAGCTTTCATCTCTGGACTGTTCGCGTAGCTTCTCCCAAGGAGAGACGCTACAGGGTTTTTAGCATTTTCCTTATCGAAACAGAATTCAGGAGTCAGGAGCCAGAATTCAGTTGAGCATTTTGTGCGACTGGTGGATAGCGCAGCGTTAGCGAGTCCACGTTCGCGTAGCGTCTCGTAGAGAGCGTCTTCATTCTGACTCCTGAATTCTGACTCCTGAATTCTTCTTCAAAAGTCATTTGTACAGTTCGTAATTCCTAGAATTTTTGAGCATTTTCCCACTACACACCCGTCCCCATGTCCTTTTTTCACCCCCCGCATCGCCAACAGCGCCGTCCCGTAGGCAGCTTCTGTATAAACTGACGCTACTACCGGAACCTGCAAATTACGCGCCCTAATTGCAGTCCAAGTATCATTCGCCGCGCCACCACCAGCAGTATAAACACGGCTCACCTTGTCTGCACCCATTTGCTGTAATAATTCATATCCTCGCGCTTCTATGCGGGTAATACTTTCTAACAATCCATGCAGAAATTCCACTGGATGATCTGGGCGTGGTTCCAATCGTGGGGGTAGATTGGGATCATTAATGGGAAAGCGATCGCCTGCTTTCAACAATGGATAATAATCTAACTCACTGGCTTTTGATGGATCAATCTCACCACTAAGGCTGGCTAACTCAGCGCTGGTGAAAAATTGCTTAAGTACTGCACCTCCAGTATTAGAAGCACCACCAGTCAGCCACAGATTACCCAAACGATGGCTATAAATCCCGTATTTAACATCTTCTACACGGGTACGACTTAACAACTTTAGTACCAATGTTGAACCAAGGGAAGTTACGGCTTCACCAGGTAATTTTGCCCCACTGGCGAGAAAAGCGGCAATACTATCTGTTGTCCCAGCACATACCAAACAATCACTACGTAAACCGAACTTATCTGCAATTTCAGGCTGTAATTCTGCAATCGGAGTCCCAGGAGGTAAAACTTTGGGTAGCTGAATCGGTATTTGCAGCAATTCTAGCCATTCTGGGTATTTCAACTCTTCCACGTCATAACCCAGCTTTAAAGCATTGTGGTAATCACTAATACCTAAATACCCATGTAGGAGAAACGCCAGCCAATCTGCTTGATGTAGGAAATATCTAGCTTCACTAAAAGTAGGTAATTGCCTCATCCACATTAGTTTGGCTAGGCTGGAGGTGGCACTCAATACGGTATGATTGGGGGGTACTATGCTTCTCAAATCCTCTGTTACCAATGATCCCCGTGCATCGTTATACAGCAGTGGTGCATCTACAGGATTGCCAACAGCATCAACCAGCAAGACGGTGGAAGAAGTACCGTTAATTGCGATCGCTTTAATTTCTCGCCGCAATTCTTCAGGTATTAGTTCCACCAGCGCAAACAAAGCCTCCTGCCAAAAACTTGGCGTAACAGCGTCTCCTGAGTCCTGGAAGGGATATCGCACCTCAGCCTGGATAGAAGAAGCTTCCTCGTCAATTACTATGCCGCGTGCGCCAGAGGTGCCGAAGTCGATACCCAAATACAAATTCATATTTTTATAAATTTTTCTCAGGTCGAATAACTAATGACTACTGATTAATAACTGCTTTTGTTGCATCTTGTTACAAGATATTCCACAATTTTGGCAAAACAAGGAAAAGTAGTAAACGAACTGTTCAAAATCTATTCTGGTTAGGAGGTTTTCAGCCATGCCTATCTTAGATACTCTGTACATCGCTCAGATATCTTCCATCTCAGATACTCAAGTCTACATCGCTCTAGTTGTGGCGCTGATCCCAGGAGTTCTAGCTTGGCGATTAGCCACAGAACTTTACAAATAACGTTCCGATGTGACACAGTTGAAAAGCTAATAATCCTGGCAGTACGGGGTGCAATTTCTACACCTTGTGGTTTTATACCATAAGTAGCTAGAAACCTTGCACTTACGTAAGCCAGGTTATTTTTTAACTAGTGCAACACTTGTAGCTATTTCAAAAAAATGAAGTAATATGACAGCTAAATCAAGCATTCAGGAGTGCTGAGTGCTAATTCAGTTCCGAGTACGGAGTGCTGTTAGCGGTAGCGGGGCGTTGAGCCAGTGCTGAGTAAGATTCCCCACTCAGCACTCAGCACTCAAAACTCAGCACTCTTGATAGTGCTTCCCTTCACTAAGCGAGGTTATCTTTTAGCATCATGAACGCGATTCAACCGTCCAGACCACCGTCACAACCTATACAAAAACGCCGGGTCATCCCTCGACCAAAGCGGCATCTTCGTCAACGTTCTTACCAGATGATGGCACTGGAAAGCACAGCCAAAATAGCGGTTAATCTTGTGATTACAGCCGTTGCGGCGTCTGCTTTAGCACAACTTCTGCCTTATCATTGGTCACAGCAAGGAAAGTTGCGAGAAATTGGTACTGAAGTCAAGTTAATGGAAGGGCACGTCAATGGTTTACAGGCGGAATTTAGCCGCAACTTCGATCCTCAGCAAGCTAAAAGTATTAGACAACAACAAGGATATCGATTTGATCCCAGTCAGCGTCGTGTGGTCTTGATGAATCCGGATCGCCGAGAAAATGAACAAACAGAGTCATTACCCTAAGACAAATAGCGAATTTAGGATTATTTCGGTTTCTTGTGATTCAGGCTACGTATAAACCGGGTGTTAATTTATATTATTGCTAATAAATAATGGTTAATAGCTAATTTTTGAATAGCTATGTGGTTATCATCTATTAGTCATTAGCGATACAGCGTCACTAAACTATAATTCAAAATTTAATCAATTATTTTGAATTTTGAATCCCCCAGAAGGACTAATCTACCAACTAGGACGCTGATTCAGATAGCAACTCGTTTAGCCAATTTTCGAGTTGTAAACGCAAGCGACAACCAGTAATATCCTTACTGTTGTTGAGAGAGGGCAGTTGAGTGAGGGCGCGACGATAATCAGCGATCGCACAATTCCAGTCGCCCCAAAGATGGTAAGTTCTGCCGCGTTCAGCCCAAATATGACCTTCTAGTTGACCGAAAAGCAGTACTACCTCAAAATTCTCAATTGCCTCCTCATATTGCCCCAAATCACGCCAGGTAATGCCCCGATTAATCCACGCCCGGACATGGCGAGGATTCAAATCAATGGCTTGATCGTAGTCGGCAAGTGCTACTGCTAATTCTCCACAAGCCGCGTAGTAATTTGCCCGATTATTATAAGCACTAGCCAAAGCAGGATTAAGTTTGAGGGCGGTATTATAGTCGCAAAGCGCTTTTTGCATTTCGCCACTTTGAAAATAAATTAGTCCCCGGTTGTTGTAATCAATGGCATTGTGGGGATGGCGAGAAATTAGTTGGGTTAAAAGTGCGATCGCCTCAGTATAATCTCCTTGTTGAGCCAACCTCAAAGCACAAGAGCGGAAGTAGCTATCCTCTAAAGTCAATTCGCTGCGATCGTTTTTCCCCTGCTCTTGGAATTTATTTGTACTATTTAAAACATATTTATATTGCTTGCTTTGCTGGTCATCGTCAGCTAAAAATGAGTTAATATTCATCTTTCCCTGCCTGAAATCCCTGCTTTGTGAAATAAAATTCTAGTTTTTTCCGGTAGTGATTTTACCACGGTGTCTATATTCTCAAGGTATTTATGGTTACTTGAAAGCCATCCCAAGACTGAATTTTAACTACTCACACCAGTAGAAATCTATGCCCAAAAGAAGCGATCGCTCCTCAACCCTAATCATGGATACTTGATCCCGAAGGTGAATTCCAGAAATGGCAGATGTTAATCTCAAAGACTAGTCAAGTAGTGAGAGCGACAAATTGGTAGAATGCCAACAAGCCGTTCGTTAGAGAGGGGAATGGGGAATGGGGACTGGGGACTAGGAAAGAATTCTTTTGATTCCAATACACCCAATCCCTAATCCCCAATCCTCAATCCCTAATCCCTAATCCCCAATCCCCAATCCCCACTCTCTGCATTTTATTTTTGAGAAATTTTCCGATGACAACTGCAATTTCTTATCCCAATGCCCCAGATTTAGCAACCGATGATTACATTGTTATCGGCTTGGCAACCTGCTTCGTCAAAGAAGATGGAGAAGTTTATCAAATCGAAGTTATAGAACCAATTCCCTCTGCGGCTTTGGAAGCGCTGTTAAAGGGCATTCCTACCTCCTATAAGCTGGCTCATGCAACAACTTTGGGATCTTTGCTGGATGGCGATTCACAACTCCTGCCAGAGGGCTTCCCAGAGTCGGCTCAGTTTGGAGAGGAATTTGTGCCACGGGCATTTGCAGCGGCTCGTACCTACAAGCGTCGTGAATCTGCAAAATCTTTAATTCCCTTAGGTACAAACTACACTGAATTCAAGTATTCTATTGAGCGCAAGCGGGTATTAAATGCCGCTAGAGTTGTCACCAAAGAAGACAACATTAAACAGCATTCTCACACTCACAAAGTTCTTTAAATAATTATGCTAAAACTTTACGGCGGCGCTCGTAGTCGAGCCTCAATTGTTCACTGGTATTTAGAGGAACTAGAAGTTCCTTACGAATTTGTCAAGCTAGATATGCAGGCGGGTGAACATCTCAAACCTGAATATTTGGCAATTAACCCAGTTGGTAAAGTTCCAGCAATTGTTGATGGGGATTTTCAGCTTTGGGAATCTGGTGCAATTTTGCTGTATCTTGCTGATAAGTACAGTAAAACTACACTTTCACCAGAGGAACGTGCTGTATTTTCCCAATGGGTGTTGTTTGCCAATGCTACTCTTGGTCCAGGGATTTTTGTGGAAGCAAATCGAGAGCGGGAAATGCCCCGCTTGTTGACTCCGTTAAATGAAATTTTCAGTAAGCAACCTTTTTTGCTGGGTAATGAATTCACTGTTGCTGATGTGGCAGTGGGGTCTATTCTGAATTACATTCCCGTTATGCTGAAGCTAGACCTCAGTTCTTACCCAGCGGTATTGAGCTATATGAAGCAGTTATCTGAGCGTCCGGCATTTCAAAAAAGTATTGGCGGAGGATCTTAAAATAATTCGTAATTCGTAATTCGTAATTCGTAATTCGTAATTTAATTCTTAACTACGAATTACGAATCTGTTAACGATAATTTGTAAATTGCAAAGCAACTGGATAATCTTCTTGTTTCAGGCGTTGCATAACAACTTGCAAGTCATCTTTAGATTTGGCAGAAACCCGCACAGCATCACCTTGAATTGAGGCTTGTACCTTTTTGAATTCGTCGCGAATCAATTTGGAGATTTGTTTGGCAATTTCCTGACTTATGCCTTTTTGGAGTTTGATTTCTTGACGCACACGATTACCACTGGCTGATTCAACTTTGCCAAAATCAAAGATTTTCTGGGAGAGGTTACGCTTGGCGGCTTTTTCCCGCAGAATGGTATGTACAGAATCTAAAGTAAACTCGCTGTCAGTACTAACGTTAATACTTTCTTCGACTAACTCGACAGTAGTTTGAGTGTCTTTGAGGTCATAACGACCTTTGATGTCTCTTACAACTTGATCGACAGCGTTAACCAACTCTTGTCGGTCAAAGTCGCTCACAATGTCAAAGGAAAAAGTAGAAGCCATAAAATATTTTGGATTTTAGATTTTGGATTTTGGATTTTAGATTGGGGAGTGAGTATTGGGCATAGAGAAGAGACAAGGAATAGGGGGAGTAAATTCTCCCTTGTCTCCATTGTCCCTCTCATCTCCCTAGTCCCCCAGTCCTCAGTCCCCAGTCCCCCTCAACTAGTAGCTTGGATGATGCTCAAGATAATGAGAGTGCTAGAGCTAAGTATGCCAATGCCAAACATCAGCGATCGCAAAAGGGGTATATTCAAAATATAAAAAATTGAGTATAGCAAACGGGCCACCACAAAGGCGATCGCAGCTACTTGTGCTGTAAAAGAATTTACACCAGTTACATACGCCATAAATGCCGCTGCGACAAATATCATAAACGCTTCAAAAGCGTTCTGATGTGCCCAAGTAGCTCGTTGGGCATAAGGTGGCAATTTATCAAACATAGCGCGAGGAGTAGAAAACATTTCATACCCAATACGCACACGGGCATAAGCTACCACCAAAAATGGCACATAAATTAGAGTGGCAGCAGCAGCGATCGAGTACAAAAAAATTATCATTACTTATTAGTTATTGGTTATTAGTCATAGTCATCAGTCATCAGTCATTAGTCAAATACCAAATGACAAAGGACAAATGACAAATGACTAATCAAAGTAGAACAGGGTCACTACTTTTCTTTGTTCTTCTGCATCTTGACAGGTTTGCAACAGGGTGCGGCTGTCATGAAACGCAAAACAGATCAGTTGTTGGCAACGAGAGACAATTTCCTTGTTGCACAGGTAACTAGCTTCAGCAAGGGACAGAGTATCATTACTGGGATTTTCCACCAGATGCATTACCTGTTCTAGTTGCTGGCGCGATTCCAAAGGCTGGCGTTCCAGACTTTGGGGGAGAATCACCGTTAGCAAATTCGGATCAGCCCGCGTTGCTCCCTTGATGGCAGCGGAATTTGTACCTGTAGCACCAGAAGTAATAATGCGATTACCCGATAAAACTAGGGCATAAGTCATCATTTCAATAAGATTCTGATGCGTAATCGGGACGTGACGAGAACCCAGCAAGGCGATTCTTTTAGAACCCGTTTGCTGGATTGTCGCTAGTTCTTGGGCTAATGTATCGAGGTTAATAAGGTCAGTTGATTGGCTCAAAGATGGACATAATCCGAATTAAACGACCCAGATATTTTACCAAACAGCGTGTAGATGCGAGAAAAACTTGAGCTAAACATTGCTACTAATTTTCGATTGTTTGCAGTAACTCCATTACTTGGTAACACCAGGCTAGCGAAGGTGTTTCATAAGTAATGCCACAAAACTTATTTAATAGAACCGGGAAGATATAAGGCGATTTTCGGGAATATGCCTGTCTTTGGATTAGCTGCTGCAACTAAGCACGTCCCAGCTATGGGGCGGAAGGAAACAGCAGGCCGTCGCCTGGGAGGTGACGGCGAACCATCTGCACCCTCACCAGTAATACAGCTTCCTAACTGATAACTGATCATAGATGCTCTTAATTCTCAAGGCTGAGGAATCTAAGACAATGCCGCTGCGGGAGTCAAACCCAGTTTAGATAACAGGCGATCAATGTCAAAATGCTCAGACATCAACTGGCGAACGCATTGAACCTTAATCGGCTCGTGGAGGCGGACTTGTCCGAAAGTGCGGTCAACAATTTCTACAGTAGTGAGGGTGTCTAAGTCAACAGATAAAATGGGGATTTCTAGTTCTTCAGCACGATTGAGAATGAACGGTGGCGGGGGTAGTTGCCCGGTGAGAATTAAGCATTGGGTAGAAGTTTCCAAAGCCGCTTGCTGAATTTCCACGCGATCGCCTCCTGTTACCACTGCCATATTCCGGCGTTTGCGGAAATATTTCACAGCGGAGTTGACATTCATCGCTCCAATTGCCAGACTTTCCACCAACAAATCTAGGCGATCGTTGCGACAGAGAACATCAGCCTTTAACTGCTTGACTAGTTCGCCAACACTGACGCTGCGGAGCAAAGCATTGTTCGGCAGCATTGCTAGCACCGGAATTCCTTGCTGTTCCAAAAATGGGCGCAAGAGAGTGTCAACTGTTTCTAGTTGGGTGACAGGGATATCATTAATTACAACTCCAATCAAGCGATCGCCCATACGCCCTTTAGCAGCCAATAACGCCTCAACCGAAAGCAACGATTTATAGCGGGCTACTAACAGCACACCAGCATCCAATACTTCAGCCATTTGCAGCAAAGATAAGTCAAACAAATTGCCCTCGGATAAATCACCGGGCCCCTCCAGTAACACCAAATCTCCTTGGGACTTATGTAAATATTGCTGTATTAGGGACTGCTGATAATCGGTTTTGTCTTCCCCCCGCAAGCGCTTTTGCACGTTTGGTTCATCCAAAGCCAACATTGTCGGTGCAATGCGGTTTTCCGGCAAATTGAGGCTAAGAGCGATGAACTGGACATCTTCCTCAACTACAGTTCCACTGGATGAATTAAAACATGTACCGAGGGGTTTACCGTAGGTAATATCCAGTCCTTTTTGCTGTAGCTGATGAGACAAACCCAGAACAGTTGCAGATTTACCGCTGTAAGTCTCGGTTGATCCAATCAGCAAATATTTAGGGGATTTTGGCACACATGCACTCCTAATTTCAAAAGTCAGAAGAACCCAGCTAGGTGTTTCCTAATTCTAGTTCCTTCTGGCAAAAGCCTCTCGCTCTCACAAATTAAGCTTTCCCAGAATTAGCTTCTGAATAAGCAGGGTTACGCGGACTTGCTCTCCCTCTGTTATCCGCTTTTTCGGTCAGAATTCATTCTGAGTGAAAACGAAAAGGATACAGAGCAACTAAATTTATTTATGGGGTGATTAATTTTAAATTTTGTTAGCGCAGCGTCAAGCCTGCGGCATAGCTTCTCTACGAGAGCCTGCACCGAATGGCGCTAAGAAAAGGGAAAATCGTTGAGGCAGCAGGGGTGCAGAGGAGCGGAGGAGCAGGGGAGAAAGAAGAAATTTTAGGCATTGCGTTCAGATATTTAGAAATTCCCCTCTGCCCCTCTGCCCCCCTGCTCTCCTGCCCCTCTGCAATCCCTACGCCGCTTACCTTTCAGCTTAACTTAGTGCCATTCGAGCCTGCACCAATGCTTAAAGCGAGTCCGCCTACCCTTGCTCTTAAACAAGCTAGCAAGAGTGTCTCATAGAGAGCATTATTTTGAATTCGGAGCTTTGAGCAATATATTTTTTAACTGCTTTTATCAGTAAATACTTCTAAGTGTAGATGACTTGATGAGAGGAAAAGGGATAATTCTGAAAGACTTGATTTCCTCTGACCAATTACTGACTAGGAGATTGTTTTATGAGAACCAGAAAACTAGGTAAACAGGGGTTAGAAGTTTCAGCTATCGGACTTGGTTGCATGGGAATGTCTGAATTCTATAGTGGCCGTGATGAAAATGAGGCGATCGCTACAATTCATCGAGCATTGGAGCTTGGAGTTAATTTTCTTGATACTGCTGATATGTATGGGCCGTTTACTAATGAGCAACTAGTAGGCAAAGCAATTAAAGATCGCCGTGATCAAGTAGTATTAGCAACCAAATTTGGCAATGTTCGCACTGAAGATGGTGGTTGGAAAGGGATTAGTGGCAAACCCGAATATGTCCATCAAGCTTGCGATGCCTCACTAAAACGTCTAGGAGTGGAAGTGATTGACCTCTATTATCAACATCGGGTAGATCAAACCGTACCCATTGAAGATACTGTAGGAGCAATGGCAGAATTAGTTAAGCTGGGAAAAGTTCGTTATTTAGGGCTTTCAGAAGCTGCTCCTGCTACGATTCGACGGGCTGTGGCAGTTCACCCCATTACGGCACTGCAAACCGAATACTCTCTTTGGAGTCGAGAGCCAGAGGATGAAATTTTACCTACTGTGCGAGAATTAGGAATTGGGTTTGTTCCCTATAGTCCATTAGGAAGAGGGTTTTTATCAGGTGCGATCGCTAGCCCTGATGATCTAGCACCTGATGACTATCGCAGAAATGCTCCTCGCTTTCAAGGTGAGAATTTCTCTAAGAACCTGCAATTAGTCGAGCAAGTGAAGGCAATTGCCACCGAAAAAGGAGTAACTGCGAGTCAGCTTGCACTAGCATGGCTATTCGCTCAAGGGGAAGATATTGTCCCAATTCCTGGTACAAAACGCCGTACCTACTTAGAGGAGAATGTTGCAGCTACCGAAATTACCCTGACGGAACAAGAGTTGAACCGACTGGAAGCAGTTGCACCAAAAGGTGTAGCAGCAGGTGAGCGCTACCCTGATATGAGTACTGTTAACCGTTGATTCATTAACGAAGTGTAACCAGATTTGTGCCGATTATTCTAAGTACTGCGAAAGCAGGTGAAAAGCATTTAAGACTTTCCTCAAAAACCCAACACCTGCATTGATTTTTCAAGTACTTCTTTAGGGCGAAATGGTTTAGTTAGATATAAGTCTGCACCCACTTCAATACCTTTTTGTTTATCAAATTCTTGTCCCTTAGCTGTCAATATCACAATGTAAACATCAGTCATTGCCAGGTCGTGTTTTACAATATGGCAGACTTGCAGACCATTCATTTTAGGCATCATCACATCAAGAAAAACTAGGTTTGGTTTTTCAGTTTTAATAGTTTCGAGAGCTTCTTCTCCATTTCTAGCAGTTAGAAGTTCAACACCCTCGTCTTCTAATGCTTCTAAAGCTTGTTCCATCAAAATCAAGATATTGGGTTCATCGTCAACAATCAAAATTTTCTGGGTCATAGGAGTTGGGGATTGGGGATTGGGTATTGGGTGAATGGCACTAAGTTAGCCTGAAAGGTAAGCGGCGTAAGGATTGCAGAGGGGCAGGGGAGCAGGGGGGCAGAGGGGAATTTCTAAATATCTGAACGCAATGCCTAAAATTTCTTCTTTCTCCCCTGCTCCTCCGCTCCTCTGCACCCCTTCTGCCTCAACGATTTTCCCTTTTCTTAGTGCCATTCGGTATTGGGTATTGGGTATTGGGTATTGGGTATTCGGTATTGGATTTTAGAAAAACTCTTCCCTAGTCCCCAGTCCCCAATCCCCAGTCCCGGCAATTACTGTTCAGACAACATAATAAAAAATACATTTTCCAACTCCTTCTCAAAGCGTAGGGTTTTCACCAAATCGGCTTCTTGAGAGAAGATAGAATCGATGATGATCATGTCAGGTTTGGCTGACAGGGCTTTATAAATGCATTCTTGCGGATTGGAGGCTTCAATCACGCTATATCCCTGAGTTTGCAGTACATCTGATAGGGTTTTTAAGGCTGATGCATTTTTATCTACAACCAATACCTTTTTACTAGAAGTGCCCTGATAAAGTAGTGAGCCAATTTCGCTGAGGAGTTTTTCTGTGTCAATGGGCTTGGTGAGATAGCGATCAATGCCAATGTGGTAGCCCCGTTCTTTGTTTTCAATAATTGACAAAATAATGATCGGAATGTCTGCGGTCTGAGGATCATTTTTGAGGACGGCTGCTACATCAAAGCCATTGATTTGCGGCATCATCACATCCAAAAGAATCAAATCGGGACGGGCTGTTTTTATTTGATGAATTGCATCCATGCCATCTTTTCCTTCCCGAACGTTGTAGCCTTCATTTTCTAATTGTTGACGGAGTAGTTCCCGAATGTTCGCGTCATCATCTACAACCAAAATTGTTTTACGGTTTTGGTTCAACACAGTGTTTTTGGTGATGACGTGTTCTTTGAGTTGTTTGACTAGGGTATCCAGATTTAGATTAGCAGTGGTTTTTTGATCGCTGGCGTAGGTGGGAATGATGAACGAGAATATGCTGCCGTGACCTGGTTCACTCTCAACCCAGATTTTACCGCCGTGATGATCGACAATTTGCTTACAAATGGGTAGTCCTAAACCTGTACCCTTGGGTTTGTCGGTGAGGGTGTCACCAACTTGGCGGAATTTCTCGAATACCTTAGGCTGGTCTTCAGGTGCAATCCCAATGCCTGTATCGATGACGCTAATGCAAACACCGTCGTTTCTTTGTTTGACGCGACAGGTGACGCAACCAGATTCGGTAAACTTAACGGCATTGGAAATCAGGTTGATTAAAACTTGCAGCAGACGGTTGCGATCGCCTACTATCTGAGGCAGTCCAGGTTCAATCTCGCTGACTAACTGCAAGCCATTGGTTTCAAATAACCCGGCGGTTGAATTGGTTGCCCAATCCAGTAATTCACTAGGATCAAGGGGCTGCATCTGCCATTCCACCTTCCCTGCTTCCATCTTGGCGATGTCCAGAACATCGTTAATCAAAGATGTGAGCCGTTCTGCTTCCGATACAATAATGTTGAGATTGTCAGCCACCCGCTTAATCGTTTTCTGAAGCTTCCGGTCTTCGGTAGAAAGCATTGGGAACACATCGCTTTCTAGCTTTTCTTGAATGATGGACGCAAAACCAAGAACAGAAGTTAGTGGCGTTCGCAGTTCATGGGAAACTGTTGAGATGAAGTCGGTTTTCATCTGGTCGATTTCCTTTTCTGCCGTCACATCCCGAATCAGCAGCGCCGAACCGAAGCAGGCTGCGGGTTCTTGATCTGCTGTTTTTTTGAAAATGGCGGTGGCCACTGCCTGACCAATGCGTTCCTTCGTCAGTACAACTTCGGCAGAGAAAACTTCTCCGGGATGGGACTGAGTTTGTGCAATCAGCTCTGCTAAACCAGATAGTGACAATTCTCGGTAGTGACCATTGAGGGCGCTAGCTGTCAATCCATACATAGCTAAAAGGGCAGGATTGAAGTGGGTAATTTGTCCTGCGGTGTCTGCCACTAACAAACCATCTGCTAAGTTATCTAAAATGGCATTTAATCCCTGCGCTTCAGCTAAGGTATTTTGCAGAGCAGCTGTCCGTTCTATAACTCTGGCTTCCAGTTCTTGATTCAGTTGCCTTAGAGCGATTTCTGCTTGTTTACGGGCAGTGATGTCGGTATTGATTTCCAGCACCGCGCAGGGCTGACGGTCAATGTCCCGTTGCAACGTCCATCGGCTTTGGACGGTAATCAGTTTGCCTTCATGGGTGAGATGTTCCACTTCTCCTTCCCAATTACCTTGCTCTAATAACTCTGCGACAATTTCTTCCTTTGGTTTGAGAAAGGTTTTTTTGATAAAAGTCTGAATGCATTTGTCTTTCACTTCCTCCCGTGTCCAACCGTAGAGCCTTTCAGCACCCTGATTCCAGTGGGAGATTTTGTCGCTCATGTCACGGACGATGATGGCATCACTGGAATGATTTAACATGTCCATTAAACGCTGATTTTCGGCTTCTGCCTGTTTGCGATCGTGAATATCGCTGCAAGCACCAATCCATTCCCGAATGCTGCCATCTTCTTCCAGGACGGGGGCACCACAAACAGAGAAGTAGCGGTATGTGCCATCCTTGCCACGCAATCGATATTCGGTTTGGTAGATACCTCGGTTTGCCACAGCAGCATTCCAAGCTTCAGTGGAAGTGGCACGGTCATGAGGGTGAATCGGATCGAGCCAGCCCCAACCCTCAACTTCAGCTTCGCTCTGCCCCGTATAGGCCATCCAGGTGAGCATTTCCCTGCTGATTCCCAATCCTTCCGGGGTAGCTCCCCAGATGATCTGTGAAGTAGCAGTTACTAAAGAGCGATAGCGTTCTTTAAGACGCTGATTTTCGGCTTCTGCCAGTTTGCGATCGTGAATATCAGTGCAAGTACCAATCCATTCTCGGACACTGCCATCTTTTTCTAAAATGGGGGTACCACAGACAAAAAAGTGGCGGTAGCTGCCGTCTTTGCCACGTAACTGATATTCAGTTTGAAAGAGACTCTGATTCGCCACAGCATTACTCCAGGCTTGGGCGGTTCGAGCGCGGTAATCAGGGTGAATCGGATCGAGCCAGCCCAAACCCTCGATTTCATCTGCACTCTGACCTGTGTACGCTAACCAGGTAGACATTTCACAGCTCACCGCCCGTCCTTCAGGGGTAGTCAACCAGACAATTTGTGAGCTGGCAGTCACCAAAGAACGAAACCGTTCTTCGCTCTGTTGCAAAGTTTTTTCTGCTAGCTTGCGATCGTGAATATCTGTGCAGGTGCCAATCCACTCGCGGATGCTGCCATCTGCTTCTAGGACAGGAGCGCCACAGACCCAGAAGTAGCGATAATTACCATCCTTGCCACGAATTCGGTATTCAATTTGGTAGAGACTGCCGTTGGTCACGGCTGCACCCCAGACTTGGGCTGTGCGATCGCGATCTTCGGGATGAACGGCATCAATCCAGCCCCCATTTTCGGCTTCTGCTAGACTTTGACCTGTATAGGCTATCCAGCTTGTCAGTTCAAAGCAAATTCCTTCTGGTGTACTTACCCAAACAATTTGTGCAGTAGCAACCAGAGAGCGGTATCGGGCTTCACTCTGTTTCAGGATTTGTTCAGTATGTTGGCGTTCCTGCTGAACGCGTCGAAGGTTGCTGATGTCCTCCACACTAGACCAGATCAGTTGCTCTCCATCTTTCTCAATCATCAATCCAGAGATTCTGACCGGAACCAGATGGCCATCTTTATGGATTAACTCTTTCTCATAAGGGCCATAGCGACCAGTTTGTTCTAGATTCTCTAGCGTAGCTTGGTCTGCGATCGCATAGTTTTCAGGAGTAATCTGGTGATAGTTGAGATTTAGGGTTTCTGAAACAGTACGTCCCAAAATGGCAGCATAGGCAAGGTTGATGTTAATTAGCGTCCCATCTGTTCGGCATAATACTAGCCCAACAGGACATTGTTCAAATAGCTGACTGTTGTATTCATCAAGTTGCTTAAACATGGTTGAGGTTTCTTTAGTGGCGTATTTGGGTAGGGTTAGAACAACAGAACCAAGACAACAAAGTGGCGTAAAGCTTTAACGAAATTGGGTGGTGTTGAAACATCTGGTAAATTTGATCGGGTGATGCACCTTCTATGCCTGGACTGTGCTGTGAGAGTCGCTGGATCAATTGAGTGTGGCGGATCAGCAAATCCGTCGGTTTGAGCATTGGAACTGTTGATGGAATGAAGCCGTCGATATCGGGAATATGAGATAATTCTGTGGTGTGAGTTGGCGAGGCAGAAGCGCAATTCTGTTCTTCAGTAGCTTCTGCAAATGCACAATTGACTGGAATCTGAATCCAGAATTCTGTCCCTTCACCTGGTTGAGAACGACATTTGAGCATTCCCCCATGTTTGTCTACAACAATTTGGTAGCTGATTGCCATGCCTAACCCGGTTCCCTTACCAATATCTTTCGTGGTGAAAAAGGGATCGTAAATACGGCGAATTACCTCCTCCTTCATTCCTGGGCCGTTGTCAGCAATGCGAATCACAACCCATTGTTGGTCAAGGACTTTGGTACGAATAGTGATTTGGGAATTGGGGATGGAGGATTGGGAACTACTCCTGACTCCCGAATTTTCTATATCTTCTTCCAAAGCATCAATGGCATTTGCCAGGATGTTCATAAATACCTGATTCAACTGTCCGGGGTAGCATTCAATTAGGGGAAGTTTTGCATAGTCTTTAACGATTTCAATTGCCGGACGATGAACATCTGCTTTCAGGCGATGGTGAAGAATCATTAAGGTTCCATCGATGCCATCGTGGATGTTAACGGCTTTCATTTCTGCTTCGTCATGGCGGGAGAAGTTTTTCAGGGATTGGACAATTTCAACAATGCGACTTGTACCCAGTTTCATTGAATCTAGCAGTTTGGGGAGATCCTGCATAATAAATTCTAGGTCTATGTTGTCTAACTCTGATTCCAGTTCTGGAGGAGCAACAGGTAGGAATTTCTGATACTTTTCCAACAGGTGCAACAAGTCTTGAGCATATTCGGCAACATACTTTAAATTGCCGTAAATAAAGTTAACCGGGTTGTTGATTTCGTGGGCAACTCCAGCAATGAGTTGCCCTAGACTGGACATTTTTTCGCTTTGGATCAACTTAGTTTGGGCCAATTGCAACTCATGGAGAGCTTGCTGAAGCTTCTGTGTTTGGGCTTTTGCCTGGAGTGCGGCTTGAGTGCTTTGCTCGTAAAGCACAGCTTTGTCAATAGCGATCGCTGTTTGAGAGGCAAAGATACTCACAAGTTTCAGGTGTTCAGCCTTGTATGAGTCAGTTTTGGGCGTTCCAATGGCGATCGCTCCCAGTACCCGCTCTTTGGCTCGTAACGGTACACAAATCATGGCACTAACGTTTTTTTGCCCCTCCAATCGCGCATCAGCTTGCACATCATTGACCAGTTCTGCTCGGTTGGATTGCACAATGTTGCCAATAATTCCCTTACCCGGTTCCGGCTGATTGTGGTCAAAGAACACACCAAATTCGGCAATGATTTCAAACGCAGTTGCATCTGGACTGAGGAGCAAAATCATTCCCGCAGATGATTCAATTAATTGACTCAATTCTTGCAGCACAAGTTGGCCAATCTGTCGCGTATCTAAACTTGTTGTCAGTTGAGTCGAGATATCGTCAAACAAATCAATTTCCTGATATCGCTCCAGCAATT
Source organism: Nostoc sp. CALU 1950 (assembly GCF_051172895.1). Taxonomy (NCBI): domain Bacteria; kingdom Bacillati; phylum Cyanobacteriota; class Cyanophyceae; order Nostocales; family Nostocaceae; genus Nostoc; species Nostoc sp. CALU 1950. The sequence continues at coordinate 30,666 of NZ_JBDNJQ010000092.1, forward strand.
CTTTAGCGAGTACTTTCTTCTCCGCTTCCTGCTTTGCCAGAAATGAGAGCAAATTTGCCAGTAAAGTTGCCTGTTCTTCCCCAACAACCCAACCAATAATTTCTCCTGAAACCTCAATTGGATAACGGTTTTCTACAGTTTTCTCTCCAATGCTAATCAGTTTCGTGCCGTCCACCAATTCAACATCAATGGCAATGTTGAACTGGTAGACTAAGTTATGAATAAGAGATGGCAACTCTTTTTTGTTGAGCAGCTTTCTGAGGCTAACTGCGGACATGAAACACCTCATCTAGAGCAGGTTGCAAATTTCTAGCAATCACTGTAGGTCTGTTAACAGAGCGTCTCCAAGAGTAATCTGCACTGTATTTCAACCTTCTACCTTCTGTCTCCTGCGGCTCGACTAAGCGATCGCTGAATGTCCTCTTGGCTTCTTCACCGTAGCTATCCTTACCTCTTCGGATAAGCAAGCTACGCCCAACACCTCTAGAAAAGAGAGGAATAGTCATAAAAATCTAGGAATATAATAATTTACTAATTAAGACTAGTCTTCCCAAAAATATTGGTGATGTAACAGCGAAGTTGAGCAGTAGCCAATACCTTGAAACTCCGTAATAGAGGCATCCTTCTCTTTGTGTAACTCGTTTACTTTTTGATGAGTTCTAAAAAATATAAAGAAAAACTTTATAATTAGAAAAAATTATAGGTTTAAGTTATATTTAAAATTTTTGAATATGTTAGGTAAGCACATTTATTCTCAAAAAGAAGCTGCGATCGCAGCTTCTTTTGCTAATTTTAAAAAATATTTTGGTACATGGTAGCTTCAGTTAGATCCGAGAGTAGCGAAAACGAAGTCTAAGCAGTCGAAGCCAGCGCAACCACATTTGTGCAGGTTGTTCAAAGAAAGTGAAAATATCACCGAAACCTAAATTAGTTTTGTGATGATGTAACCAGTGTCTCTCAGGAGTAGTAATAAATAGAATTTGGCATAAAATATTTACAGGCTTTGGAGTTTGCCAACCCAGTACACTTATGTGTCTCCACCATACATGAAACTGACCAAGTAGTAATCCAGAAATCACGCCAATGGGAGAGAAAGACCATAAGACTACTGCTATGAGTACATAAGGCAAAGCTCCCAAGATACCATCTAAAAGAACCTGGCGATTAAAAGTCAAAATAGCGTAGTGACGGAAATCCTTCTTCCAGGAGTGGTGCGTTTTTAAATGAAGGCTACCAAAAACGTGCTCGGGTACGTGGTAAAAGAATGTAGATAGAAAATCGCCAATAAACAGTAATAACCAAGCAACAGCGATAGCCTCAAGCATTTGTACTCCTCAAGAATAGTTAAGAAAACTCCACAGAAAACATGCAAATGTCATGCTGTCAGCGTAGACACTTAGTTTTTCGCTATGCCAGCAGCATCTGTGCGTTTCATGTGTCTACGCTTCAGTTAATTTGGCTCAGAGTATATGTAATTGGGTTAGTTGCAGTTTCATGAATCTCCAATCCTTAATGCAGTAAACAGCAACTCCTAAGAACCTCCAATTTGACTACTAGCTCTGGGTTAATGGTAAAATACATCTAAAACCCGATTGGAATACAGTATTTTACCATAGTTACTACACAATCTTCTTACTAAGACATACAGCGTAAGCAAAGGTTGAGTTAAAGTTAGTACAAATTTAGGTTAAGGCTTTCTTCAACATTGTTAATTATAAGTTGATTGTAATTAAGCAAAAGTGTTGAATGTTAAGAAAAATCCGATAAAAACAGCCCAAAATATGTTAA